>DRKK01000349.1 GCA_011051815.1 Sphingomonadales bacterium
CATAAATCGTTTTCATGACACCCCTTACTCACTTGTCTCATTTACAATATTACGTCCGTTTCGCTTAATTCATGTCAAAAAAGTCATGAATTGCGTATTTTTTCTACATTTCCCAATAGTTTTTTTAAAATGTCCCTGAAATCTCCCCTTTCCTTCTCCGTCATTTCCGCCAGCAATTTTTGCTCAAGATTCATAGCCATATCCACAATGGCCCCATAAACCCCGGCCCCCTTTTCACTTAAATTAAGGATCACCTTGCGGCGATCATTGGGGTCCGTGCGGCGGCTGATATAACCATTATCAAGCAGCTTGTTCAAAGCACGGGTCACCTGTACCTGATCCATATCCAGATGGGCACCAAGGGCCTTAGCCGATATGGGGGCGGAACTGGCCAGCATCGCCATAAAGCGCCAGCTTTCGCCGTTAATATTATATTTCAAAGAATAATTATCTTCGAGGATATAGCCCGCTTCCTGAGATAACCGCCATAGCTGATACGGCACCCAGTCCCGAATATTGAATAAATTTTCCTGCTCCGTCAAGGCCGTGTCCTATGCTTAAAATACAAGTCCCCTTATGTATAACAGAAAATTCTTTCCCGGGAAAAGGAATGATTATATACTGCACTTGGGGATAATAATAATCAGGAGCAAAAAATGTCTGAGGAAAATACAGTAAATCCACCCAAATGGCTGATGATTGTGGCTGGCCTGGCCCTGATCTGGAATCTTCTGGGTGTGATGGCCTTTGCCATGCAGGCGATGATGACGCCGGAAAAAATCGCCCTGTTATCGCAAGCGGAACAGGATATGTATGCGGCTACCCCTCTTTGGGTATTGATCGCCTTTGGGTGCGGCGTTTTTGGCGGCACGTTCGGGTCCATTGGCCTGTTGATGCGCAAAGCCTGTGCCATGCCATTGTTCGTCATCTCCCTAATCGGGGTTTTGGTTCAGATGTATCATTCCTTCTTTATCATCAAATCCTATGAAGTTTACGGGCCGGGCAGCACCGTCATGCCGATTATGGTGATCCTTATCGCCATCGCCCTTGTCTGGTTAGCCAACAAAGCCAAAAAAAGCGGCTGGCTTTCCTGAAACCATACATATTGTCATTCCTGCGTAGGCAGGAATCCAAAATGTCTCAGCATCCCCGATCAAGTCGAGAATGACGAATATAACGCGCAGGAGCCATAAAAAAAGAGCCGGAGAAACACTCTCCGGCTCTGATTTAAATTTCTGACGTTTGGGACGTCGGGCTTAGAAGCCCATACCGCCCATGCCGCCACCCATACCACCCATGCCGCCCATGTCAGGCATCGCTGGCATGGCAGACTTGTCTTCAGGTATATCAGCAACCATGGCTTCTGTGGTAATCAGAAGTCCGGCAACGGAGGCCGCATCCTGCAACGCCGTACGCACAACCTTGGTCGGGTCAATGATCCCGGCGGCGATAAGGTCAGTATACTCTTCTTTCTGCGCATCAAAACCAAAGTTGTAATCTTCGCTTTCTTTCAGCTTCCCGGCCACAACCGCGCCGTCTTCGCCAGCATTTTCAACGATCTGACGTACGGGTGTTTCCAGAGCCTTGCGCACGATGTTGATGCCCACA
Organism: Sphingomonadales bacterium; assembly: GCA_011051815.1. Lineage (GTDB taxonomy): Bacteria > Pseudomonadota > Alphaproteobacteria > Sphingomonadales > Emcibacteraceae > Paremcibacter. The sequence goes on from DRKK01000349.1 coordinate 1,609, forward strand.
TTCTGGTCACTGTTAACGCCTTCAAGGCCTTCAAGAACCCGGATAGAATAGAGCAGTGCAGAACCACCGCCCGGCACAATGCCTTCCTCAACCGCAGCCCGTGTTGAATGAAGTGCATCATCAACCCGGTCTTTGCGTTCTTTCACTTCGGTTTCCGTAATACCGCCAACCTTGATCACGGCAACACCGCCCGCCAGCTTGGCCAGACGTTCCTGCAGTTTTTCTTTGTCATAATCGGAAGACGTATTTTCAACGGAATTGCGGATCTGACCACAACGTGCCTCAATGGCATCACGCTCACCGGCACCGTCGACAACAGTGGTGTCATCCTTGGTGATGGTCACATGTTTGGCTGTACCGAGCATATCCAAAGTCACTGTTTCCAGCTTGATACCCAGATCTTCGGATACAACCTGTCCACCGGTCAGGATCGCAATATCTTCCAACATTGCTTTCCGGCGATCACCGAAACCAGGAGCTTTCACAGCGGCAATCTTCAGGCCACCGCGCAGCTTGTTAACCACAAGCGTTGCCAGAGCCTCGCCTTCCACGTCTTCGGCAATGATCAACAGAGGACGACTGGACTGGGCCGCAGCTTCCAGAAGCGGCAGCATAGGTTGCAGGCTTGTCAATTTTGATTCATGCAACAGGATATAGGGATTTTCCATATCAACGGACATTTTTTCCGCATTGGTCACGAAATAAGGTGACAGATAACCCCGGTCAAACTGCATGCCTTCAACAACTTCCAATTCAGAATCAAGCCCTTTGGCTTCTTCCACAGTGATCACGCCTTCTTTGCCAACCTTGTCCATGGCATCGGCGATCATCTGACCGATTTCAGTTTCACCATTGGCAGAAATGGCACCAACCTGCGCCACTTCTTCGCTGGAAGAAATGGTTTTCGTGCGGCTTTTCAGGTCTTCAACAACCTTTGCGACGGCCAGATCAACACCACGGCGCAAGTCCATGGGGTTCATGCCAGCGGCCACGGCCTTGAAACCTTCACGTACGATGGCCTGAGCCAATACAGTTGCGGTCGTGGTCCCGTCACCGGCCACATCATTGGTGCGGGAGGCAACCTCACGAACCATCTGTGCGCCCATATTTTCAAACTTGTCTGCAAGTTCGATTTCCTTGGCAACGGATACGCCGTCTTTGGTGATGCGCGGCGCACCGAATGATTTGTCCAACAAAACATTACGGCCCTTTGGACCCAATGTTACTTTCACCGCATTGGCCAGAATGTCTACGCCGTTCATGATACGAGCGCGTGCGTCAGAGCTGAATTTAACTTCTTTTGCAGCCATTATAAATTTCCTTTTTTAAAAACTATGTCTTATGGAGGGGGTTATTCAATGATGCCCATGATGTCGGATTCTTTCATGATCAACAGGTCTTCACCGTCGATCTTGATTTCCGTACCAGACCATTTGCCAAATAATATGGTGTCACCAGCTTTCACATCCAGCGCGGTTACTGTGCCGTCTTCGGCTTTGGCACCGCTACCCACGGAGATGATTTCACCCTGGCTTGGTTTTTCCTGCGCACTGTCAGGAATGATGATGCCGCCAGCCGTTTTTTGCTCTGCATCAATGCGGCGTACCAGGACACGATCGTGTAAAGGACGAAAACCCATTTTATAGACCTCTTTTGTTGTGTTAATAATTTCCCGGTTAGCACTCACATGGGGAGAGTGCTAACAACTACCTCAAGAGATAGTCCTCAGAGGGGAAGAGTCAAGAGGTCAGGGCGAAAAAAGGTGAAAAAAGCACCAAAAAGCCGTGTTTAATCAGCACCAGCTCACATCATTGGCGGGATGGGCCAGTATTTCCTTCACATTGGCCGATAAAATACGGTAACCCACATTGCCGAATAAAACCTGACGGCCCCCGTTCATGACCCATGACGGGCTGCCTTTCAGGCCCATCTTCTGCGCCATATGATAATCCCGTTGCAGAGCGGCCATGGCCTGACCATCCTCCAGATAAAGCTGCATCTTTTCCACATCCAGCCCGCTCTGTGCCGCCAGAGATAACAGAACATCTATTCGGCCAATGTCCATCACATCCACAAAGAAACTGCGCCGCAGCAACAGGGCCAGATCAGCAGACACCGCCGGTGAGGCGGCCAGTTGCGCGGCCTTTAGGACAAGATGAGCATTGCCGGAGGTCAGGGGCCGCACATCCCGCCAGATATCCCCATTGACCGGTGCATTTTCAAAGGGCTTGGCGGAGTCCACCACATGCTGGCCAAAGCCCTCATACCCGCCGCGACTTTGCCATTGCTCGGCCATTTTTGACGCCGTATCGCCGAAGACATCCATATAATGACAGCGCAAATCAACCTTGTCGCCCCATTCATCCTGAAGCTCCTCTATGCGCCGCTGGGCAATCCACGCCCATACGCATAAGACATCCGTATAATAATCAATCACCAATGGCGCTGTCATCTTCTGTTCCTTAACCGTTATCACCAACCCTCGTGATATTCCGTCAGAAGGCAGGATCAGTCAAGATATTTGACAGAGATATATGAGGCTCCCCCATTGACATGATACGATTTCGTACTATATGGTTCGAAATCGTATTAAATAGCAAAAGGAAATCATAATGACTATGGGACGGCGCAAGGCCATGGCGATTATTGGCGGCGGGGTAATTTTCGGGGCCACAGCAACCTTTCTTGGCACCCGAAAACCAGCCAAGGCACTGGCCCCATGGCAACAGGCCGGGGACTATGCGGAGCCACGGCGGCGGGCATTATCCTATGCCATCCTTGCGCCGAACCCCCATAACCGGCAACCCTGGCAGGTGGACCTTGCCCAGCAAGACAAGGTCATACTCTATGTGGATACGGACCGCATGCTCCACCATACGGACCCGTTTAATCGGCAGATTACGATCGGTCTTGGCTGTTTTCTGGAACTGTTGCGCATGGCGGCGGCACAGGATGGTTATCTGGCCCGCATCACGCCTTTTCCACAAGGGTTTGATAACCGTCAGCTGGATAAACGCCCGGTGGCCGAAATTGCCTTTACCCATGACCATAGCGTTAAAAAAGACCCGCTGTTCCCCCATATCCTGAACCGAAGATCTCTGAAAGTCGCTTTCGACCCGGACCGCCAAATTCCGGATGAGCTGTTACGAAACCTTCAACAGATTGTTCAACATGGCGTTCAGGCCGGAACCACGAACAGACCAGAGCGCGTTCGACAGTTGCGCCATCTGACCCATGAGGCCATGGCCATTGAAATGGAAACGCCGCGCACCTACAGGGAAAGCGTTGATCTTTACCGGATTGGCAAGACGGAAATCAATGATAATCCCGATGGCATCAGCCTCGGCGGGCCTGTGCTGGACAGTCTGGCCGCCGTTGGTCTTTTCACGCGCGCACAGGCCCTTGATACCGGATCATCGGCCTATCAACAGGGAATGAACAGGGTCATGGAAAATATGGACAGTGCCATGGGCTATATCTGGCTGACAACAGAAACCAACAGCCGTTTGGACCAGTTGAATGCCGGGCGGGACTGGGTGCGGGTTAATCTGGCGGCGACCGCCGGGGGTATCGGTCTGCACCCCATAAGTCAGGCCCTACAGGAATTCCCGGAGATGACGGCAAAATTTAATCAGCTCCATGAAATTCTGGACGCAAAAGGAACAAGGGTTCAAATGTTGGGACGGTTGGGATATGCTCCCCCCACGGCCCCAACGCCAAGATGGCCGCTGGCGGCAAAAATTATAAAGGCATGATGTGACCGAAGACAAGATACAGTCATTATATTTCGCATTATTTAATGAGATCGGCATCATTAGCCAGCTCAGCAATGCCCTCATGGATGACCGCTTGCCCAAGGGCCTGTCCAGCGCACATTTCAATGTCTTAAACCACCTTGCCCGCCTAGGAGATGGACAGACACCGCTGGCCATTGCCCGGTCCTTTCAGTTGGCAAAGACCACCATAAGCCACACCCTGTCCGGCCTTGAGGCCCGTCACCTGATCGAAATGCGGCCCAACCCGAAAGACGGCCGCAGCAAATGTGTCTGGCTGACCCAAAAGGGCCATGCATTCCGGGAACAGGTGATTAGCGACCTCGCGCCGGATTTGATCAAACTCTCGACCCAAATACCACAAGACCGTATACAAGACACCGTCACCGATCTGGCAGAAATACGGAAAATAATGGATGCAAACCGG
>DRKK01000350.1 GCA_011051815.1 Sphingomonadales bacterium
CCACATCATAGCGCAGCATACTATTGCGCCGGTCCGCACCTTTGGTCAGGCTGGCAAAGGATTTTCCATGCTCGCCAATATCTTCATATTCTTTGGCCAGCGCATAATAGACCTGAACCTCACCTGCCGGATTTCTGATCCCGCTCTTGATACAGGACAGCAATTCTTCAATATGATTATTATCCGCCGTCTGCTTGCGCAGGGTGGCCCGGTTGTAATAGGCATCATAATCATGGGGGTCAATGTCCAGAACCTGATTAAATAAATCCTCCGCCTCATACAGATTGCCAAGGGCAATGGCGGATGCGGCGCAGTTGTATAATACTTTAGGTTCCGTGGGCCATAAGTCCCGGGTCCGCTGATAACATCGCCCGGCGGCCTCAAATTGTCCCGCATGGGTAAAGAAATCCGCCAGCTGGTTTAAGGTTTGCACATCGTCTTTTGATCTTTTTTCCTGTGCGGCTATTTTTAGCACTGCCTCATCCGCCCGGCCCCCGTGGATAAGGGCGTCTATTTCCTGTAAGTAACCCGCCGGAGAGCCCGGCATTATAGCAATCACCTGGCGAGCGCAGTCCAGCATACCATCAAAGTCGCAATTCATTTGACGGATCTGCCCAAGCCGAAACCAGCCGGTAGCATTTTGCGGATAGGCCGCTATCAACTGATCACACAGGGTCTCTGCCTCACCAAGCTGGCGGCGTTGTATAAGGCTGTTAATCTGATTAATCAGGTTGTTCATGGGGGTAAAATTTTAATCCTTATGGGCAATAGAGACAGTATGCGACAAAAAAGGGCCGGGAATCAAATCCCCGGCCCCTGTCTCACGTTTCTAGAAACGATAAGATGCAGAAATCCCAACGGTTCTGGGCAGAGCAATGACATTTTTTGCCCCACTGCCGAAATAATTGGCCGATGGCCGCGTCCCCATATAGGTTTCTTTGTAAACCCCCGTAATTCCGTCCGAATTAAACAGGTTTTTAATCCACAAGGTCACATTAACCGTATCAAACATCACGGTTGCCGATGTATTCCAGATGCTAAAGCCGTCAATGGTCTGACCAAAGAAACCGGATGAGGCATTGATGGAATTTTCGGTAGAGGATTGATAATACCCATTCACCCGCAAAATCAGATCCATATCCGCCGTTATCTGTGTGGTATAATCCAGATTAAGGTTAAGCATATGTTCCGGTACACCGGGCATGACACTACCCTTTGGCGCAATCAATGTGGCCGCCGCAGTTGGCGACAGCAGGTCCGCATTCAGCTTGGCATCGACGTAAGCATAGCCAAAGTTATAATGCAGAGATTCGGATAATTGACCATCCAGTTCCAGCTCGAAACCCTTTGTTCTGGCCTGACCACCATTTTGCACCGCGAAGAAACCCCAATTGGTCGTTGAAGTGTTCAACTGAGCATCTTTCCAGTCCATATAGAAGAAACTGGCCACATAGCGTATATCCTCATGGCTGCCTTTGATGCCGATTTCATAGCTATCCACCCGGTCAGAGCCATAGGTGAGCCAGCCGGGATCTTCGGCAAAATTACCGCTCAAAGGCACCGCATTGGTGCCGCCCCGGCGATAGCCTTGGGAGAATGTGGCATAAACCTTGTCCTCTTCCGAGAAATCCCAGGAAATATTACCCTTGAACAATGTCCCGGATTCATCCTGTTTGTCAGTCGCATCTACCGGCGCGGCAAAGCCGATAAACAGGGGGAGTTCCATATGAACATTCGAGGTCACATCAGAATTAAACTGCCGAACGCCGCCCGTAAAATGCACATCATCACTCAGGTCATAGGTGATCTCACCAAAGAAAGCCAATTCCTTGGCGTTGGTCAGGCCATTATAATCGAAATCCTGATTTGACGGATTAAGAAAGGAGGAAAAGCCAAACAAGGCATTCACATATTCTTTAAACCCCCGCAGGAAGCTCTGTTGGGTGGACCGCTTGTCCTGATCCTGATAATAGACGCCAACCACATAATTGAACGGCCCCTCATTATCAGAGGCAAGGCGGACTTCCTGGACAAAGCCTTTGTCCTGATAGCCCCGGTTCGCCACCGCCATGGGCCGGGCGTAATTGTAATAGAAGGCTGAAAGCCAGCCGACCTGCGCATAAAAACCGGTATTCTCACTGGTGCTGCTGCCCTGATGATCATAATAGGATGTTGAGGACGTCAGGGTCGCGAAACCCATATCCACGTTAACTTCCAATGCCACCATTTCCACATCGGCCTGAGAGGGTTCCAACTGAATGGACCCGGCCTCATATTTACCGTAAGTATTGCCGAAACCATCCTGAAAACCTTCCGCAGAAGCCCGGCGGCCACCGGTACGGTCAGACTGGCGGGTATAGGTAATGGTCGCATCCGCATCCTCACCAAGATTGGCCAGCAAAGTACCCCGGAAGAACCATGACTTATAGGTATCGGCATCTTTTTTGGTTTCAAATGTCGCATCCGGTGACAGAATACCATTTGGGGCTACCGGTGTTCCGGTGCTATCCAGCTTATAAAGAGAAACATAATCCGTCAGGCCCGCATAATCGGCCCGGCTACCCACCGCCCGAAAAGCAATATTTTCAGAAATAGGAACATTAACCGTAATGTCCCCCTGAAGGCTGACACCATCGGAACCATCCGTGTTGCTGGCTGATCCCTGTACCCATACGCTGAATTCATCCAGTTTTGGTTTGGCGGTAATATAACGCACCGTGCCGCCCAATGCGCCGGAACCATATAGCGTACCTTGCGGCCCACGCAGAACCTCGACCCGTTCCAGATCTTTCAGCATCACATTGGCAAAGATTGGCGTTTCATTGATATAGGTCGCAAC
>DRKK01000351.1 GCA_011051815.1 Sphingomonadales bacterium
AATGCCGTAACAAAAACAAACAATAAGGTCCATATGGATATTAAGGTGGGATTTGACACCGCTGTCCCGCCATATGAAATTGGCGTGATGCCACTGGGGTAGATCAGTCTGCTCACTTCTTTGTCTGCGTGGCGTTTTATCAGGCTGATTCTCAAGATTTTAAAACCACCCGCCGTTGACCCCGTAGCCCCGCCAATGAACAATAGAATAATACAGATCACCGTTACCGACAGGGGCAAAGAGCTCACATGGTCCGGCACAAAGCCCGTGGTCGTTATGCTGGATACCGCCGTAAAAAGGGCGATGCCGGCCTTCTTCATTAAACTGATGTCTTTCATGTCAACAGACAAAATAACGGCCAGAAAAATAAACAATGTCGCAACAATTAATATGAAATAAAAATTAAAAAATTCCGGGTCCTGCCGGTATATGCTGACCCGCCCCCCCTTCAGGAAAGCCCAGTGAAAGGTCATATTGGTCGCGGCAAAAAGCATGAAAGGAATCAGCGCAAGCTCTGTTAGCCCATTCATGCCGTTCACACCAGACATGCCCTGACTGGTAAAACCGCCGCTGGACAGGGTAGCCATCGCCATCAACATGGCCTCAAAACTGCCCATGCCGAAAATAACCAACAGAATAATGCAGGCTACCGTCATACCCAGATAAATCCCGATAAGGGGCGTAAAGGCATATCTGATTCGGGCCAGCAAGTCATCGCCCTCCCCATGAGGCAACTGACTGCGGAACATATTCATGCCGCCAATGGCCGACAGAGGGAGAATGGCAATCGCCATCACAAAGACCAATATACCGCCCAGCCATTGCAACAAAGAACGCCAAAAAAGAATCGTCGCCGGGACAAGGTCCAAATTACTGACCAGGCTGGAACCGGTAGTTGTCATCGCCGAAGCCGCTTCGAAATAGGCATCAGCCAGTTTGGTCATAAACCCTGTTATCATAAAGGGCAGAGAGGCAAACAAGGGCAACCCGAACCAGACAATGACCATCAGCATGATAATTTCATGGCGGGAGGCCCGGTCCTTTGGATTTTGAAACGAAATGAACAACGCGCCGCCCACAAAAACCGTAAATAGAGAGCTGATGAAAAAGGGCAAAATCAGGTTATCTTCGCCCGTAGACAGGGCTACAATGATAGGCAGAAGTTCACACAACCCCAGAACCATCAACAGATAGCCGATAATATTGCCTATTCGAGCAACCATATTTTTCCCTAAAAATATTCCAGACGGACAGAGAAAAGATCTTCAACTTTTTTAATCATATCCAAGCGGGTAAAGATGACCACAATATCATCCGGCCTGATGATTGTTCCGCCCCGGGGGACAATAACCTCACCATCATGAACGACTGAGCCAATGATTATGCCATCAGGCAGTCTGACATCGCGAAGAGGCTTACCCACCAGCGGCGATGTCTCCAACGCCACGGCTTCCAGGACTTCCGCCGCGCCGCCAGCCAGATTTTGCAAAGACCTGATCCGTCCCCGGCGCATATGTTGCAGAATGCTGGACACGGTCGTCTGCCGGGGGTCCACAAAGGCGTCAATACCCACAGAATAGGTCATCGGGCCGAAGGTATGATTATTGATCAGGGTAATGGCGCGGCGGCACCCGGCCTGCTTTGCCAGCAAAGACGACAGGATATTCACCTTGTCATCATTGGTCACCGCTATGATGGTTTCGGCGGCCTTCACATTGGCCTCTTTCTGAATATCCACATCCAGCGCATCACCGTTCAGGACAATGGCCTTTGGAATATTCTTGGCAATTGTCTTGGCCTTTTCCACATCCAATTCAATAATTTTAACCTGAATTTTTGAATCATTATTGATCAGTTTTTCCGCAATGAAGGCCCCTACATTTCCGCCGCCGACAATGATAATGCGCCGGGCTTCTTCCTCATCACTGCCAAACACACTTAAAGCTCTTTCCACATGGCTGTCTTCCGAGACAAAATATATATTATCCCCTACCAAAAGCTGATCATCGCTGGATGGAATGATTAATTTTCCGCCCCGAATGATACTGGTCACAATAATATTGAGGTCGGGGAAAAGCTCGGTTAATTGGCGGAGCGGCGTATCCACCACCGGGCAATCCTCGCCCAGGCGCACACCTACCGCGCGAACTTTACCATCGCAGAAAGACACCATATCAAAGGCGCCGGGGACTTCCAGCCGACGGATTGCCGCCTGTGCCACCTCTATTTCTGGCGAGATAATCACATCAATGGGCATATGATCACGGCTGAAAAGATCCTGCCACATGGAAGCAAGGTAATTCTGCGCCCGCACCCGCGCGATTTTCTTGGGCACCCCGAAAAGCGAATGGGCCACCTGACAAGCAACCATATTGACCTCGTCAAACAGGGTCACGGCAATGATCATATCTGCATCAGCGGCCCCGGCCTGCTCCAGCAAATCCGGGTGAGAGGCATAGCCCACAAGAGCCTGTACGTCCAGAGAGCTTTGAATTTTGGCAATCAATTCCGGCGACCGGTCAATCACCGTAACATCATGCTGCTCACTGGCCAGATGGCGGGCAATGTTAAAGCCAACCTGCCCCGCACCACATATAATAACTTTCATCGTCTATCTCACCCTGTTAGGCCCAAGCTTTTTAATTTCCTGTGAAGCGCCGAACGCTCCATACCGACATATTCGGCGGTTTTCGATATATTACCATTAAAACGGCTTACCTGTAATTTCAGATATTCCCGTTCAAATTTCTCCCGGGCATCGCGAAGCGGCAGGGACATAATTTCATTATTGATACTGGGCCGGACCACTGACGTATCCGAAATTATCTCGGGCGGCAGCATATCCATGCTGATGGTTTCACTTTCCGCCGACATAATCAGCAACCGTTCCACCACATTGCGAAGCTGGCGCACATTGCCGGGCCATTCATGATTTTGCAGGGCCGCCATGGCATCCGCATCGGTGTTTTTCGGCAATATGCCCATGGCAATGGAAAGCTGATTCATGATTTGATAGACCAAGGCCGGAATATCCTCGCGCCGTTGGATAAGTGGCGGCACCTGAACCGGCACCACGCTCAGGCGATGGAACAGATCTTCCCGAAACAGATTATTGGTAATCTGTTCCCGCAAATCGCGGCTGGTGGCGCTGATGACCCGCACATTGACCAAGACTTTTTTATTGCCCCCGACCCGCTCAAAGGTCTGATCGGTCAGGATACGCAGTATTTTGGCCTGGGTATTTTGTGGCATATCAGCCACCTCATCAATGAATAATGTTCCCCCATGGGCCTGCTCAAAGACACCGGTTTTCTTGATATCGCCCTCTTCCTCAACCCCGAATAATTCATTTTCCATATTATCCGCAGATATACTGGCCGCATTAATAACCACAAAGGCCCCTCTGGACCGTTTAGACTGCTTGTGAATAAGGCGGGCCACCACCTCTTTACCGGACCCGGGCGGGCCGGAGATCAGAACCCGGCTACCACTTGGGGCAACCTTGGCAATGGTATTGCGCACCAGATTAATCGCCGGGGACGAGCCGGTCAGCCCCACATCAAAGCCCATTTTCTCCTTAAGTTCCATATTCTCCCGGCGGAGCTTGTCAACCTCGGTCGCACGCTCCACCAGAATAAGCAACTTATCTGTTTCAAAGGGTTTGCTGATAAAATCATAGGCCCCCAATTTGATCGCTGATACAGCCGTTTCAATATTGCCGTGACCGCTGATAATCACCACCGGAAGATCAGGGTGTGATTTTTTAATAACTTCAAGGATTTCCAACCCGTCAAGGCGACTGCCCTGAAGCCAGATATCAAGAATAATCAGGGATGGCCGCCGGGCTTCCACCTCGGCCAATGCGCTGTCGCTGTCCTTTGCTGTACGGGTTTCATATCCTTCATCATCCAGAATACCGGAAATTAAATCCCGAATATCT
>DRKK01000352.1 GCA_011051815.1 Sphingomonadales bacterium
CCCATTTCCTGCAATAAAGCCGGGACAAGACGATACATCAATGGCGCCTGACAGCCCAGAAGATGCGCATGACGCATACCGCGCCGCATGATCCGGCGCAGGACATATCCCCGCCCCTCATTTGACGGCAAGACCCCGTCCGCAATCAAGAAACAGGCCGAGCGCAGATGATCGGCAATCACCCGATGGGATACATTTTGCGGGCCGTAGGCCTCAACACCGCTGAATTTTGCCGAGGCTTCGATGAGTTTTTTAAAGAGATCAATTTCATAATTATCATGAGTACCCTGCAAAACAGCGGCAATACGTTCCAGTCCCATACCCGTATCGATACAGGGTTTTGGCAGGGGCAAACGTGTGCCGTCTGTCTGTTGATCATATTGCATGAAAACCAGATTCCAGATTTCGACAAATCTGTCCCCATCCTCATCTGCACTGCCGGGCGGGCCACCCATAATATGTGGGCCGTGATCGTAAAAAATCTCGGAACAGGGACCGCAAGGGCCCGTATCACCCATGGACCAGAAATTGTCAGAGGTGGCAATGCGGATGATCCGCTCTTCAGGCAGGCCGGAGATCTTTGTCCACAGATCATAGGCCTCATCATCATCGTGATAAACTGTGACCAACAGCCGGGACGGGTCAAGGCCATATTCTTTGGTTAATAATGTCCAGGCATGATAAATGGCCCGTTCCTTGAAATAATCGCCAAAGGAAAAATTACCCAGCATTTCAAAGAAGGTATGATGGCGGGCCGTATAGCCCACGTTATCCAGATCATTATGCTTGCCCCCGGCCCGGACGCATTTCTGACTGGATACGGCGCGTGTGTAAGAACGGGTTTCGGCACCTGTGAACAGATTTTTGAACGGCACCATCCCGGCATTGGTAAACATCAGGGTCGGGTCATTTTGCGGCACCAAAGGCCCGCTGGCCACAAGCTCATGTTCATGCCCGGCAAAATAATCCAGAAATATCTTTCGGACTTCGTTGGTACCCTTCATCAAAACAAACCTTCTTTAAACATAATATATTATGTTTAAAGTTTTAGCGACAATGCCGGGGCCTGTCCACCTGTCTGTCATAAAAAAGGACGCCACAAAGGGCGTCCAGTGAGGGTTGATTATATTGGAGTTACTGATCAGCTTTCGTCTGAACCGTCATCATCACTGCCCCGGTTCATACCTTCTTTCAAAAGAACCTCATCCAATATGCCTTCGCTCTTGCGAATATGAAGTTCCAGCTTATCCGCAAGTTCCGGATTTTCCCGCAAGAAACGCTTGGCGTTTTCACGGCCCTGACCGATGCGTTGACTGTCATAGGAATACCATGAGCCGGATTTTTCAACCACCCCGGCCTTGACCCCAAGGTCAATCAATTCACCGTTCTTGGAAATACCCTGACCATACATGATATCAAATTCGACCATTTTAAAGGGCGGGGCCACCTTGTTCTTGACCACCTTGACCCGGGTCTGGTTACCGACGATCTCATCTTTTTCCTTAATGGCACCAATGCGGCGAATATCCAGACGGACAGAGGCATAGAATTTCAGCGCGTTCCCGCCGGATGTGGTTTCCGGGCTGCCATACATGACGCCAATTTTCATGCGAATCTGGTTGATGAAAACCACCATGCATTTTGATTTGGAAATGGAGCCAGTCAATTTGCGCAGGGCCTGAGACATCAGGCGGGCCTGCAAGCCCACATGGCTGTCGCCCATCTCGCCTTCCAGTTCCGCACGCGGCGTCAAAGCGGCCACACTGTCAATCACCAAAATATCCACCGCCCCGGACCGGACCAGCGTATCAGCAATTTCCAGCGCCTGCTCACCCGTATCGGGCTGTGAAATCAACAGCTCATCAATATCAACGCCGAGCGCATTGGCATAGACCGGGTCTAGCGCATGTTCTGCATCAACGAAGGCCGCAACGCCGCCCTGCTTTTGCACCTCTGCGGCCACATGAAGAGCCAAGGTGGTTTTACCTGAGCTTTCCGGGCCATAAATCTCAACGACCCGCCCCTTGGGTAAGCCACCAATGCCTAGGGCAATATCAAGGCCCAGAGAACCGGTTGAAACGGCCTCAACCTCCATGGCGGTGCCCTTGCCAAGTTTCATAATCGAGCCTTTACCAAAGGCCCGTTCAATTTGACTTAACGCGGCATCCAATGCCTTTTGCTTATCCATATTTCCCTGTCCAACAAGTTTTATTTGTGCGTTTGCCATTTTTCTTCTCCTCTATATCCCACAGGCCGTGGTAACTTTCAATCACAGACATTTGTACATATTTTGTTCTTTTTAGCAAGAACATTTTTAATGCCTTGAAATATAAAGGAAATATTTATTTTATTTATATTTTGTTCTCATTATTTTTTTATTATAGAACAATTTTATATAAGACGTGATTCATCTGTGTCATGTCTTTTCCAGAACCTCTTTCACCTGCTCGGCCAGTTGTTTCAGACTGAAGGGTTTGGGCAGGAAATTAAAGTCATCATCACCCGGCGTCTTGTCAAAGGCATCCTCCGCATAGCCGGAAATAAAAATCACTTTCAGTTTCTGGTTGGTTTCCCGAATTTTACGAACCAACGTAGGCCCATCCATGATCGGCATCACCACATCGCTGATCACCAAATCAAGCTCATCCTCAATTTTCTCAAACAGCTCAAAGGCCGCCTCGCCACTGTTGGCCTCATGGACATTATAGCCCTTGTTCTTGAGGGCGCGGGACGCAAACATGCGTACCGCATCCTCATCCTCCACCAGCAATATTGTCCCCTTGCCGGTCAGGTCCCGCGTGGGTTGTTCCGGTGCGATGGCGATCTCTTCCACCATTTCTTTGCGCGCCTCCTGATAGGTCGGCAGGTAAATGCTGAAGGTAGTCCCCTTGCCAACCTCGCTGGTGGGAAAGACAAAACCATCGGTCTGCTTGACAATACCGTAAACCGTAGACAGGCCAAGGCCGGTGCCCTTGCCCACTTCCTTGGTGCTGAAAAAGGGCTCGAAAATCTTGCCCATGTGTTCCTTGGCAATCCCGCAACCCGTATCTGATACCTCCAACAATACATAGTCATTCGGCGGCATGACCTGATAACGCGCGCTGAGCTCTTTGGATTCTTTCAGCGA
>DRKK01000353.1 GCA_011051815.1 Sphingomonadales bacterium
CCGCTCCTTCTCAAGCCTGAAAGGGATATTCTCCGAAAGCATGATCCAGTGGTTGATCAAGGCCATCCGGGCGTTGGTCTTCTTCCTTGGGGCCGCTGCCGTTCTGGAAATATGGGGCATAGAAGTCGCCCCCCTGATTGCGGGGCTGGGCCTGTTCGGGGTTGCGGTCGCACTGGGCGCACAGGATGTGTTTAAAAACCTCATTGCCGGCCTGTTTATCATTGGCGAGAAACGCTTTCATCCCGGTGACTGGGTTCGGGTAGATGGCATTGTAGAGGGCACAGTCGAGGACATTGGCTTTCGCACCACCACCATCCGCCGTTTTGACAAAGCACCGGTCTTTGTGCCAAATTCTTCGCTGGCCGATAATGCGGTGGTCAATTTCACCCGTATGACCCACCGGCGCATTTACTGGAAAATCGGGCTGGTCTATGACACAACAATTCCTCAACTGCGCGCGGTCCGGGACCGGATAGAATCCTATATCCTCACCAATGATGATTTTGCCAAGCCGTCCGAAGTATCGACCTTCGTTCGTATAGACAGCTTTAATGACAGCTCCATTGACCTGATGCTCTATTGCTTTACCAAGACCACCGATTGGGGCGAATGGCTGGAAATCAAAGAAACGCTTGCCCTTGAAATCAAGGATATTGTCCAGAGTGCCGGTAGCGGTTTTGCCTTCCCCAGCCAGTCAATTTATCTGGAAAACATACCCGCGGGCGCCGAGAATTTCCCCGTCCCGAATTCTTCATCCTGATTTTAAGAGATTGGCAATATTTTCCCTCTATAACCCTTTGATATGAGTGAATTAGCACAGAAAAAACATGCCCCCGCCACCAACCGGAACCGGGAACCCATATTGGATGTTTTAACAAATTGCCTGCCTGACCACGGCACAATTCTTGAAATAGCCAGCGGGTCAGGACAGCATGCGGTCCATTTCACCCGGCATTTGCCCGGTCATTACTGGCTGCCCAGCGACCCGGATAAGGCCAGCCGCAACAGCATCCGTGCCTGGTGGTGGGAGATACAACTCAACAATATCCTGCCGCCGCTGAATATTGATACAACGCGCGATGTCTGGCCCGTTGAAAGCAGTAATCTGCCTCTGCCCATCACGGCTATTGTCTGTATCAACATGATCCATATTTCCCCTTGGGCGGCCACGATTGGCCTGATGAAAGGGGCGGCACGCATATTGCCAGAGGATGGTGTTCTATATCTTTACGGCCCCTATAAGGTGGACGGCAACCACACCGCGCCCAGCAACGAAGCCTTCGACAAAGATCTGCGCTCCCGTAATGAGGAATGGGGCATCCGTGACCTGAATGATGTTATTGTCCTTGCCGGGGACCATGGCCTGAGCTTTGTAAAATATATTCAGATGCCCGCCAATAATCTGTCCGTAATCTTTCGGAAAGATCCTAAAGGTAACTAAGCCACCAATATGACCGGCGTTTTTTTATGTCCGCAAACCATTTGCAGAGCGGATAGAGCAATAAAATCAATATAAACCACAGTGCCCAGACGACCAAAGGCCCGAAACCATATTCAGGCGGAAATGAAAAACTATCCTTCGTGGTTGCGCGCCAGCCCAAACCCTGAAGCTCTGCCGCAAGCAACGCCGCCAAGTGGATAACATATAGATGCAGGACGTAATAAAAGAAGGGCACCTGACCGAAAACGACCATCCCATCCACAAGACGCCCGCGCCATTTTTCCGCGTAGCCCAGCATCATCAGGCCCGGCCCAAGGGTGATCAGAAGATAAAGCAGGGACGGCGGATATTTGGTCACATTAAAAAAGGCCAGAATATTCCACAGCATATCCTTCTGAGCCACCCAGACATTGGGGTCGCCATAAAAATTAATGGCCCGCAAGATAACGAACAGGATAACAGCAGACAATCCCATACGGATCAGCCATTTTTGCCGTTCCTCAGCCTCCATTCTATAAAGGCCCGCCAGTAAATACCCCATGGGCATTACCCCAATCCACGGAATGATTGGATAGGATGCAACAACCGGAAAACCCATATCAAGGGTAAAGACCGGATTATGTAAAACATGCCAGAAAGGAGAAAATACCTCAAATGAAACAGGCATCGGGAACAAGCCGAAATCCAAAAGGTTATGGCCAAAAACCATGACGATAGCAAAGGCAGCAATAAAGTATTTCGGGGTCCAGACGAGCACAGACATCACAATTAATGACACGCCGATGGCCCAGATGACCTGAAGAATAACAAGATTCTGTAAAGGCTGAAATGTCCAGGCAAAGGTAACAACAGTAACCTCAATAAAAATCAGCCAAAGACCACGGGTAAAAAGAAACCGGCTTAATTCAGCCTTTGTCCGTCGTTTAGCCATCAATCCGGCACTTAGCCCCGCCAATAGAACAAAGATCGGCGCACAAAAATTCGTGACCCAGCGGGTTACATACCAGACCACATTTGTCTGCTCCAAATCCAGCGGATCAAAACGAACGTCCCAGAAATAATCCCGTACATGATCCAAGGCCATGATGACCATAACCAAGCCGCGCAAAAAATCTATGGACGTTAACCGATATGTTTTTCCCTGATATGACATGCCCTTAACCCCTTGTTTTTATTTTGTAAATCCATCCCCTACGCAGGTAC
>DRKK01000354.1 GCA_011051815.1 Sphingomonadales bacterium
CCAAAACCTATGCCATGGCGGCTTCGGCTATTCTGGCTATTACGCTGATACCTGTTCTTATGGGATATTTTATCCGAGGCAAGATCATACCCGAGCATAAGAACCCTATTAACCGATATTGGCGGCGGTCTATATGCCCGCCCTCAGAACAGTTCTGAAATTCCCCAAGATGACCATTCTGGCCGGTATTGGTGTGCTAATTATCGGGGTCTGGCCACTGGATAAAATCGGCAGCGAGTTCATCCCGCCGCTGGATGAAGGCGACCTGATGTATATGCCGACCACCTATCCCGGCATCTCCATTGGTGAGGCCCGCAAGCTTATTCAAACCACGGATAAACTGATCTATACCGTACCAGAGGTGAAAAGCGTCTTTGGCAAGGTTGGACGGTCCGATACCGCCACCGACCCCGCGCCACTGACCATGATTGAAACCTTCATTCAACTGAAACCCCATGAGGAATGGCGCGAGGGTATGACGCTGGAAAAACTGACCAAAGAGCTTGATGCGCTGGTCAAACTCCCCGGAATCACCAACGCCTGGGTGATGCCCATCAAGACCCGTATTGATATGCTGGCAACCGGCATTAAGACGCCGGTGGGCATCAAAGTTGCCGGACCTGACCTGAAGGTGATTGAGGGTATCGGAAAACGGCTTGAGGAGATACTCGAGAAAGTTCCCGGGACCACATCGGTCTATTCCGAACGTGTTGCAGGTGGCCGCTATGTCAAGGTGAATATCAACCGTGAAAAAGCCGCGAGATACGGCCTCAACATTGATGATATTCAACAGGTCGTGGCCACAGCCATTGGCGGCATGAATGTTACCCAAACCGTCGAAGGTCTAGAGCGTTATCCGGTTAACATCAGATATCCGCAGGATTACCGCAGTTCACCGGAAAAACTGTCCCTGTTGCCTATCGTAACACCCGCAGGGCAACGTATCGCCCTCGCCGATGTGGCAGATGTCTTTGTGGAAGATGGTCCACCGGCCATTAAAAGCGAAAACGCCCGTCTGAACGGCTGGACCTTTGTTGACATTGAAGGCATTGACATCGGCACCTATGTGGTCGCCGCACAGAAAGCCGTCAAGGAACAGCTTGACCTGCCCTCCGGCTACTCTGTGGGCTGGTCCGGACAATATGAATATATGGTTCGTGCCAAGGAAAAGCTAGCCGTTGTAGTCCCCATTGCCCTAGTAATCATCATCCTGTTGCTGTTCATCAATTTCCGTAACTTCGCTGAAGTGGCCATCATTATGGGTACTTTGCCTCTGGCCATGGCGGGGAGTATCTGGCTGATGTATCTACAAGGGTTTAACTTCTCAGTTGCGGTTGGGGTCGGCTTTATCGCCCTTGCCGGTGTTGCGGTGGAAATCGGTGTGATTATGCTGGTTTACCTTGATCAGGCTTACGATGAAATGATCGACGACACCAAAAAGAAAGGCACCCTGCCCGATAACGACAGCCTGCTAAAAGTCGTCCTGCACGGGGCGGGGCTGCGGGTTCGTCCCCTGATGATGGCCGCATCTGCTATCATTGTCGGGCTGTTACCTATTCTATATGGCACAGGCACCGGTTCAGAGGTCATGAGCCGTATCGCCGCCCCCATGGTTGGTGGCATGGTCAGTGCGGTTCTTCTGACCCTGCTTATTCTGCCCCCGGTTTATTACCTGTGGCGCAAAGCCGGGTTGAAGAAAATAAAGCTGGACGCCTAAAAGACATATAAAATAAATTAAGCAGGCCGTGATGAAAATATGTCATCACGGCCTGTTCTATTATGAGGCTATTGAAACATCCGACAGCAACTCATCAAAGAACAGGGCCAGTAGTTCATGGCGGCCTTTAACACCGGCTTTGCGGTATATGGCGTTGCTTTGTGCCTTAACGGTGCCTTCCTTGGCATTGCGGGCCTCTGCTATTTCTGAAAAGCTCAATCCCTTTACCAGAAAAATAGCCACATCCATCTCTGCCGGGGATAGTTTCCATTCGACAAACAACCCGTTGATCACTTCTGAAAATTCACCGGAAGCCACGCGCACCTGATCTTCCATTTTATGATGATGTTTGAAAAACCGTTTTAATTCCCGAAAATGAAAAACAAAAGCCACGATGGACAGAATTACAACAATCAGTTCCAGAATATGGTGCGTTTTCTCATCAGGGAATTCACGGTCAAAAACAATGTCGCCAAAAACGTCCATGGCAAAAAATAACGTACAGACTGTTGAGAGGATCATACCCGTCCATAAAGTCGTCAACCTCTGCGATTTAGGGAAGAAAGACTCCAGCCATAACTTAAAGGCAGATTTTGGCATAGTTACAAGATGCGTCCTGAATTTAAGGGACTTTCTTTATGCCAGTAATCATTGCAGAAATCAAATTAATGCCGGACCGCCGGGATTCCCAGAGCACGCCCGCAACATGCAAGGCCACACTGGCCAACAGGTAACCCGCAAAAAACTCATGCAGTTCCTCAACCCATTCAACGCCCCAAAAACGATCCGTTATGGACAGATAGCCCGACAGACTGAGCAGTAACAGGGCAAAATACAGATTAAAAATCATCAGGGCACCAATGGGATTATGCCCTATATATGACGTTTTCTCACCATCCCCCATTTCAGCCAAATGGTTCTTTATGCGGGTTGGTGTCGGAAAGAAATCTTTAAACCGGGCATATTTGCTGCCGATAAAGCCCCAAATAAAACGCAAGCCCAAAAGGCCCAGTAATATATAACCCAATATTTCATGCACCCTGCCTTCCTCAAAAAAGGTAAAATCGGCAAGGATAATCATAACCACTGACCAGTGGAAAGTGCGTATGAATATATCCCATGTTTTGACTTTCGTCATATGATCGTTCCTTTCATAAAGAGACAGGGTGCACAGGCAGGTTTACTTCTGTTTGGTATCAACCACATTGCCGTTTTTCGGGTTAATGAAGATTTCAAGCTTCTTGCCGTCTTTCATGGCATAGACTTCATAGCATCCGTCTTCCACTTCAACTTTTCTGATCTCATACCCTTCTTCTTTCAAGGTTTTGGTAACGCTCTCCTTGGTCATCCATTGGGATTTTGGACCGGATTCGCATTCGACCTCGGCCTGCGCGGAGAATACAGGGGCCAGCACAAGAGCCGCGACCACAGAAACTTTGGGAAAAATATTCATTTTAAAACCTCATCATTAATTGAACTCATTACGCTCAAGATAAATCTGTTGTTGAGGTTTTACTATCAACTCCGGGTATAGTCGGTTGCTATAGACCCAAAGTTTATGGGGAAATGGCGCAGGCCTGATTACGGCCTGCGCCCATAGGGTCATCGCATATCAGCGATTTTTCCTTTGGAAAACCAGCCAAACAAAGCGGGCAGAACAAAGAGTGTCAGGAAGGTAGAGGTCACCAGCCCCCCCACAATCACCGTCGCCAGAGGTCGCTGAATTTCCGACCCACCCCCGTTGGACAATATCATGGGGATCAGGCCCAAAGCCGCCACAATGGCGGTCATCAACACCGGACGCAAGCGCGAGATCGCCCCTTCATAGATGGCGCTGGCCACCGCCTCCCTACCGGACTCGAGGCGCATATTGATCGCCTCCACCATCACAACGCCGTTCAGCACCGCCACCCCGAACAGGGTGATAAAGCCAATAGAACTTGGCACCGACAGATATTGCCCGGACAGGAACAGCGCAAAAATTCCGCCAATCATAGCCAGCGGCAGATTGACAAGGATCAGCAAGGCCTGTCCTACCGAATGAAAGGCAAAATACAGAATCAACGCGATCAGACCAATAGACAATGGCACCACAATCATCAGGCGTTTCTGCGCGCGCTGCTGATTTTCAAACTGGCCGCCAATATCCACCGAATAGCCGGGAGGAAGATCAACCTGATCGGCAATGGCTTTGCGAATATCGGCAACAACACTGCCCATATCCCGGCCCTGTACGTTGGCCTGAATAACCACCCGGCGTTGTACATCATCGCGCCTGACTTGCGGCGGCCCGGATTCGATGGTGATGTCCGCCACATCGCCAAGGCGCACCCAAGCGCCCGTAGGTGACTGAAGCCTCAGATCCGCAATGGTTTGCGGGTTATCACGGAATTCTTTGGCAAGACGCACGTAAATGTCATAACGTTCATTCCCATTGATAATCTGACCCGCTACGCGACCCCCAAGACCGTCACGCACCACTTCCATCACATCACCGACCGCAAGGCCGTAACGGGACAATTGCTGCCGATTAGGCCGGACCACAAGTTGGGCTTCACCCTCAATCTGCTCCATAGCCACATCACGGGTACCGTCAATGCCCTGCACCACTTTCTGCAAGGCCTGTCCCTTTGACGCCAGGACGCCAAGGTCAGGACCAAACAGCTTGATGGCAAGCTGGGCCTTGACCCCGGACAAAAGCTCATCCACACGTGTGGCGATGGGCTGGGAAAAGTTGAGCAAAAGACCGGGAAATTGTTCCAGCTTTTCCTCCATCAACCCCTGAAGCTCTATACGGTTTTTGGCACTGGTCCATTC
>DRKK01000355.1 GCA_011051815.1 Sphingomonadales bacterium
CCATGAAGAACGGTGGCTTTTCAACCACATCATGACCGATATTGATGATCAAATCCGCCCGGTCTATGGCACAATGCAGATAATCTCCCGATGACAAGGCCGCCGTACCAAGGAAAAGGTCGGACCGTTCATCCACCACCCCTTTGCCCATTTGGGTATTGAAAAAGGGTATGCCGGTGGTATGGATAAAGTCACTGAGCTTGTCCCGGGCATCTTTGCGGTTGGCCCCGGCACCAATTAAAATCAAGGGCAATTTTGCGGCCTTGATCAGATCTGCCGCCTGATCAAGAACCCGGTCACCAGCCACCGCATAATAACGCGGATGGGGCGGCAGTACCGGCTCGTCTGTCTTTTCCTCGGCAATGTCCTCCGGCAGTTCAAGCAAGACCGCGCCCGGCCGTTCTTCCTCTGCCATACGAAAGGCCTCGCGCACCAAAGACGGAATAGAATTACCGTGAACGATCTGTTTCGACATTTTACAAATCGGGTCAAAAAGGCTGACAATATCTACAATCTGAAACTGGCCCTGTTTGGATTTTTTGATCGGTTTCTGGCCCGTAATCATAATCAAAGGCATCCCCCCCAATTGGGCATAGGCCGCAGGCGTGGCAAAATTGGTCGCCCCCGGCCCAAGGGTTGCCATGCAGACCCCAGCCTTGCCCGTCAGACGACCATAAGTGGCGGCCATAAAGCCCGCTCCCTGTTCATGGCGGGTCAGAATAAGCCTGATCGTTGAGGTGCGCAGGGACTCAACCATATCCAGATTTTCCTCACCCGGAACCGCAAATATATATTCAACGCCCTCTGCTTCCAAGGCGCGTACAAATAGGTCTGATGCTTTTGTTACCTTATTCATATGATTATCCTTATTTTCAGGCACAATATCCGCCATTTTCTTCCTCCGGTGCCATTTCTTTCGCAATTTTCTGATAGGCCGGCAAAATTTCAGGCCGTGGATACAAGATATCCATAGGCACAGACATGCCGGTTCCCTGTACGACGCGCACATGTTTGCGCCGCAACAAACGGGGACGGCTGACACCACAGGAATGGGATATGGTCTGAACCTCATGGATCATGTTCTTGCAATAGCTCGCCGCCTTGACCGCCTTGTCTTCGGGGTTCAGGCCTTTTTGCAGTCGGGGGTTATGGGTGGTAATGCCCGTCGGGCAGGTGTTTTTATTGCACTTCAAAGCCTGAATACAGCCCAGCGAGAACATAAAGCCCCGCGCGGATGTCACAAAGTCAGCCCCCGCCGCCAAGGCCCAGGCCACCTCTGACGGGGTGATCAGCTTGCCGGAAGAAATCAACCGGATGCGATCTCTCAAACCATATTTATGAAGCACATCAGACACCATGGGCAGGGATTCCTTAATGATGAGACCCACATTATCCATCAGCGGCATAGGCGCGGCGCCGGAGCCGCCATCCCCGCTGTCAATAGTGATAAAATCCGGTGCCCGCTCAATACCGCGCCTGTGTATTTCCTCACACATTTCCGCAAGCCACCCGGCCCCGCCAATCACCGCTTTGAACCCCACCGGCTTACCCGTTACCCGCCGGATACGCTCCATCATATCCAGCATATCCCCCACATCATTGATTTCCGGATGGCGGTTTGGGGAAATAGAAGCCTGTCCTTCGGGAATGCCGCGAATTTTGGCAATCTGTGCTGTGACCTTGATAGCGGGCAGAATGCCGCCTTTACCGGGCTTGGCCCCCTGGCTCATTTTCAGCTCAAACATCCTGACCTGTTCGTGGGCGGCTACCTGCTTTAATTTCTCATCACACAAATTTCCCTGATGATCCCGCACGCCGTATTTGGCAGTGCCAATCTGCATCACGATGTCACAGCCGCCCTCCAGATGATAAGGTGACAGGCCGCCCTCGCCCGTATTCATCCAACACCCCGCCTGGCGCGCCGCATTGGATAATGCCCGAACAGCCGGTGTGGACAAGGCCCCATAGCTCATACCGGAAATATTAAAAAATGACGGCGCATCATAGGGTGTCTCACAATAGGGACCAATTTGCAGAGCCTGCATATCCACTGCGTCCACCTCTAGCGTGGGAAAAGGGCAATTGACAAATATGATAGAACCCTCCGGGGTTAAATTCTTGGTAGAACCAAAAGCAATCGTATTATCATGGCCCTTGGCGGCCCGCTCAACCCATTCCCGCTCAGCCCTGTTGAACGGCATTTCCTCCCGGTCCATGGCGAAAAAATACTGGCGAAAAAACTCCCCCAAGGTGGAAAAGAGATACCTGAACCGTCCCAAAACCGGATAATTCCGGCGCACAGCATCCTTCGTTTGAGACACATCGATAATGAAAATTATAGAAATAATCAGTACGACCAGCCCGGCGGCAATAATAAAGAAGGTCGACAAGACCTGAAAACTGGCCATTATCAATTCATGAGATGCGGCATCCATAATTATTCTCCCGGCCTTTTCAGGCACTGATAAAATGTGACCCGTTATACCCAACATTATCAGGCATAACTTTGAAATATCAAAAGCTGTACAGGCGTTATCTACATATTAAAAGATTGAGCATTGAGGATATTGTAATTAAAGCCAAACTTATAACACCCGCGCTGTCAAAAAATATTCCAAATTACTTTACAGGGCTCTATTATCTTACCAATAGTTTGTTAATGCCGGACCGAGAGCCTTTTTGAGGGGATCTAGATAAGGCTCAAAATTTTGCCATTGTTCTGTACCTGATTTATAGATGGGTTGGCGGACCTGTTCGGAACTCGGCGTGCGAACCGCGCGTTTTGTTTTGTAAAAATCAAGGCAAGCCTGTTCAAACGGAAGACCACAATAGTCCAGAATCCGCCGGACCTGAACCTCCAGATCCGCAACCACATCCTCATATTGCACCCGCAAAATCCGGCCCGGCAATTCTTTATCCCAATGGTCCATGACCTCCACATAACGCCGGTAATAATGACCAATATCCTCAAGATTATAGGAAAATTGCTGCCCCTCTCCAAACAACTGCTTGAAACCACTGAAACAACAGGACAGGGGATGGCGTC
>DRKK01000356.1 GCA_011051815.1 Sphingomonadales bacterium
ACGCTTTGTAATCACAAAAAATCCACCCAAAAATACTAAAATAGATAATATTTCGTACCATAGTCTTCAATATAGTACAAATATACTATGTATTAATACCATTTGTCTTATTTACGCAAGGGCAAAAGTTACATAGACTATGCATACTTAGTAACCGCGTTTGTAAATCTGCCTGAAAAAAGACAACACGGTGAAACGGAAAAAGGGATGTTTCACAAAAATCTGTTGGGGGTCAGATTGAGTAAAACATCCCTTCGCATGCCTGAAGTATATTCAAGCAATTTCTTATATTAATGATTCTTTCCGGATAATCAACCTTTGATACCACGAAAAACAGAAAAATTAGTTTTTCAATAATATCAGGGTTTGCTCATAATAAAGGTAGGTGGTGCGGACGGCGGGACTTGAACCCGCAAGCCCATAAGGGCGCAAGATTTTAAGTCTTGTGCGTATACCAATTTCGCCACGTCCGCACATTAGTCTCCCTCGAAAAATTGAGTGATAGGGGTATTGCATATTCTCCCGCTAAAATAAATACAGAAATTTCAGTTTATGGATTTTATTTCTATAACGCCGCCTCTCCGTCAAACCATTCCCGGCCTGAGGCGCTGATTTTAAGCTTTAGCATATCCACAGCGGCATCAAGTTCCGCCGCCACCTGTGAGCGAAAGACAAAGCTCGCACCAAATTTCTTATTGCGGAAAAAGGGGTAGCTGCCCAAACTCACATGGGGGAATTCCTGTTCCACCTCCACCAGCATCCTGGCAAACTGACTTTCACCTTCAAAAACATGGATTGCTTTGGACAGCATCTTATCCCCGCCGAAAATCCTTTGTTCAAGATCAAGCAACATACTTTGCATAACCACAGGAATTCCCGCCATGACAAAGACATTTTCCATCTGAAAGCCGGGCGCGGTGCTGACCGGGTTTTTAATCAGGCTGGACCCTTCCGGGATCATGGTCATGCGCAGGCGGGCATCGGATATTTTCTCTGTTCCGTAATGCTTTTTCAGCAAAGCCAGCGATTCCGCGCTTTGGACAAAAGGCACGCCAAAGGCTTTCGCCACATTTTCCGCCGTAATATCATCGTGGGTTGGACCGATGCCGCCAGTGGTAAAGACATAGTCATAACCGTGACGCAAGTCATTCACCGTATCCTGTATCACCTGCCCCACATCAGGAATTACTCGAACCTCCCGCAACTGAACCCCCATACGGTTCAGCCACAAGGACAGATGGGTCAGATTGGCATCCTTTGTCCGCCCGGATAATATCTCATCCCCGATGATAATCATGCTGGCGGTAACGGTCTTTACTTCGGTCATTAATAATGCTTCTTGTTTGCTTTCAAGGCTGTTTTTCACTATACCCTGCTTCATGAAATTTGAACATAACCTTATACGCGGCAGGTTGATAAAACGTTATAAGCGTTTTCTGGCCGACATCCAATTGGATAATGGTGAAATGGTAACTGCCCATTGCGCCAATTCCGGGTCCATGATAGGGCTAAAGGATGCGGGCAATCTGGTCTGGCTATCGCCCCAAACCAACCCTAAGGCCAAGCTGCGCTATAAATGGGAACTGGTAGAGGTGGAAGGCTGCCTTGTGGGCATCAATACCGCCCATCCCAACAGGCTGGTACAGGACGCGATTCAGGACGGTACCATTAGCGAGCTTGAGGGCTATGAAAATTTGCGCCGGGAAATGAAATACGGCCAGAACAGCCGTATCGATATTTTCCTGTCTGGCGGCGCAATGGGTGAGGCTGATTGTTATGTAGAGGTCAAAAGCGTCACCCTGTCCCGCACAAAGACTATCGCCGAATTCCCCGATTCCGTTACCGCGCGCGGCACAAAGCACCTCAATGAGCTGTCTCAAATGGTCGCCGACGGACATCGCGCCATGATGGTCTATCTGATTCAGCGGGATGATTGCACGGAATTTCGCATTGCCGATGACCTTGACCCCACCTATAAAGCGGCATTGGACAGCGCCCTTCATAACGGAGTAGAGGCGGTTTGTTACGGTTGTAATTTATCCCCCAAAGAGATTATAGTAGAGGCGCGAATCCCCATTCGCCTATAATGGATAAGAGCATGAAATATATCAAAGCAAGTGATACGGATGCCACATCGGGCAATGCCATAAAATTATATGACCCCGCCGATTATGAGGGGATGCGCCGCGCCGGGCGGCTGGCGGCGGAAACGCTGGATATGATCACGGAATATGTCCAGCCCGGTGTCACCACCGATGAGTTGGACCGGCTCTGTGCTGACTTTGTCACTGCCCGTAACGCCATCAGTGCGCCGCTCAATTACCGGGGCTTTCCCAAATCCATCTGCACCTCAATCAATCATGTGGTCTGTCACGGTATTCCGGGGCCGAAAAAGCTGAAAAAAGGCGATATTGTCAATATTGATGTGACGGTCATTCTGGATGGCTGGTACGGGGACAGCAGCCGCATGTATTTCGCCGGGCCAGCGTCCATCAAAGCAAAACGGCTGGTTGACATTACCTATGAATGTCTCATGCGCGGCATTGCCGTCGTCCGGCCCGGGGCCACGGTTGGCGATATTGGTCATGCCATTCAAACTTATGCCGAGGCGGAACGCTGCGGCGTAGTGGAGGTCTTTTGCGGCCACGGATTAGGCCGGGTATTCCATGATGCGCCTAATATCATGCATTACGGCAAACCGGGCGAAGGACCGGAGCTGAAAGAAGGCATGTTCTTCACCATTGAACCAATGATCAATCTGGGCCGACCAGACGTAAAAGTCCTGAGCGATGGTTGGACCGCCGTCACCCGTGACAAGTCGCTGTCCGCCCAGTTCGAGCATAGCATGGCCGTCACCAAAGACGGGGTTGAGGTCTTTACCACATCGCCCAAGGGGTTCCATCACCCCCCCTATTCATAAACCCGCGCAGGGGGCATATTTTGACTTCAGACAAACCACATTACACGGGCCACCGCCAAAGACTGAAAGACCGCTTTCGCAGCGGCGGCACCCAAGCCCTCGCCGATTATGAACTGCTGGAACTCCTACTCTATACCGCTATCCCAAGGCGTGATGTAAAACCACTGGCCAAAGACTTAATTGCCCGTTTCGGCAGCTATGCCGAGGTTATAACGGCCCCGCCCGGTCAGTTAATGGAAGTCTCCGGGGTGGGTGATACGGTGATTACCGCCCTGAAGCTGGTTGAGGCATCTGCCCAAAAACTGGCTCAGGGCCAAATCATGGATAAACCGGTGCTGTCCAACTGGCAGGCGCTGATTGACTATTGTCAGATAAAGATGGGTCATCAAAAGACCGAACAATTCCGCATCCTGTTTCTGGACCGGCAAAATCGCCTGATTGCCGATGAGAAACAACAGCAGGGCACCATTGACCATACGCCCGTCTACCCGCGCGAGGTGATCAAACGCGCTCTTGAGCTTCATTCCACGGCCATCATTCTGGTCCATAATCACCCCAGCGGCGACCCGACCCCCAGCCGCGATGATGTGGATATGACCAAACGGATTGAGGAAGCCGGCAAACAATTGGGCGTCCTGCTCCATGATCATCTGATCATCTCCAAAAGCGGCCAGACCAGCCTGAAAACACTGGGTTTAATCTGATATTATATTCGGATGTCTCAAAATGGGATTTTTCAGCCGAAAAAGATAAAATCGTCAAAAAACTTTACACTTCCAGCCTTTTTTATTTTTATGGTTAACAGTCCGTTAACCTTTATTTCCCCCGCCTTTGGCCATTTGGCACGGTGCTTGCTTATATCCATTGTAACGAGTTAACAAAGTGTTAAGGATTGATATAATGCAAAATTTAGCTTCAGGCAAATTGGCCTTTGGCATACTGACATTAATGATAGTCGGAATTGCCGTTGGTTTCGCCAATCAGGAACCTCTGGTTGTTAATGACTTCCTCTATAACGTTGGGCTATGGGACTATCTCAATTAGTATCTTTTCCCGATCTGTAATAGGTCCCTAATAAAAGGTCACACACGGGATATGTGATGTTGAAATTATAATCATTCATCAAATCCCGGTCATGATGCAAGGTATGATGCCGTCGCAGAAAGCCCATAAAAGGCAGTTTTGACGTCCAGGCCTCCTCGGACACATGATAGAGGAAATGCATGACCTCATAATTCAGAAAATACAGAGTTACGCTGAAGACGAACAGCCAGGCCACATTGCCGCCAAAAAGAAAATAACTTAATATCCCCAGCGGGGTCGCAATGCCGCCAAAAAAGAACAACAGCATCTCCGGCGGGAATAACACCGCGTTAAAATCCTTCTCTTCATCAAATTCCATAAATTCATGGGTGAAGAAAGAATGGTGCTGTACTGCGTGGCGCTGAAAAATTTCTTCCAGATAACGGGTTTTCTTATGCATGGGGCCTTTATGGGCCAAAAACTCGACAAAATTTGCCAAGAAAAGCGCCAATGGAATGGTCAACCACTCCCATGTCTGAACATTTTCCAGATTATACAGGCTGACCGCGATCACAATAAGGGTCACCGTAACAGTTGTTGCTAGGTGACGGCGGCCACTATAGCGTTCAGGAATATATTTTTCCCGAAAATATATCCGGTAATTTTTTACGGCTTCTTCATTCATTTTTTTCTCCTCACCACAGCATGCAACATACACCGCCTAAAGGTTATATGTCTTAACTCCCTCTGTCTATACATGCGGAAAGGAATTTCAAGTTATCGGCACTTGACACCAAAACACTTCCGTTTAATCATGGCTAAATCGTCTGAGCCTGGAGCCAAACATGAACTTAATTTCATATCTAGATAAGCATTTCTACACAAAAGATAAATTCCTTGCGTTATCCAAAGTAACAAATAAAAAATTCATGGAATTTCAGACACTTGGGATTATGCCCAGCTGTTCTTATCTACTTAAAACAGATATTTCCTGCCACTCCTTTTTCGGTGAGCATAAAGAACAAGCCACGCAGGAATATTATGCAAAAGGTAATTTATCATGGTTAGGGACTTTACTTGCTCTGCATCAGCCTTCCGATGCCTTTCCAATATTCAAAGAAAGATACCAATCTGAACTTAACCGGCTTAAAGATGCAGGGTTTACCTCTAATGATCCAAGAGTCACTTCAAAAATAGACCAGCATATTTTAGAAGAATGGGGATATTTCATTGATGGCACCTATGGATTATGTACAAAAACGGGATTGCCTGAGGATATTGCTGCCAAGGAATTGGCTATTCTTATCATCAACAACTTATTAAATACCGGATCGTTATCCGATTCTGACATTACAGACCTGGGTAAGGCTGTTGACCTACTCGATAATGCAAGTTCACTTTTCGCCCCTCATGAACGGCCTGACAGCTCACGCCAGCGTCTGGTGGTCGAAATACGCCGGAAATATAAATTGTAAAATTACATACCTCAAAAAAACGATTAATCTTGAGCCAACTACCATTCTCTGTTAAAGCCTGCGACAGAGAAATCTTTTATACAGGTGTTGCCATGATTCCACGTTATTCCCGCGAAGTAATGACCTCCATTTGGGAGCCACAATCAAAATTTCAGATCTGGTTCGAGATCGAGGCCCATGCCTGTGATGCCCTTGCGGAACTGGGCGTTATTCCTCAGGAAAGCGCCAAAATCATCTGGGAAAAGGGTAATTTCGATATTGAGCGCATTGATGAGATTGAGCGCGAAGTCAAGCATGATGTTATTGCCTTCCTGACCTCGCTCGCCGAATATATCGGCCCTGAGGCCCGATTTGTTCATCAGGGCATGACGTCATCCGATGTTCTGGACACCTGCTTTAATGTGCAACTGGTCAAGGCCGCTGATATATTGATCGATGATGTGGAAAAACTGCTCAGCGTTCTGAAACGCCGGGCCTACGAACATAAGCTGGATGTCTGTATCGGCCGGAGCCACGGCATCCATGCAGAACCGGTGACTTTTGGCCTGAAAATGGCCGAGGCTTACGCTGAATTTGACCGTAACCTGACCCGGCTGAAAAATGCCCGCAGCGAGATTGCCACCTGTGCCATATCCGGCGCGGTCGGCACATTCGCCAATATTGACCCACGCGTTGAGGAACATGTGGCCAAGGCTATGGGGCTTGAGGTTGAACCCGTCTCCACGCAAGTCATCCCCCGCGACCGCCATGCCATGTTCTTTGTCACATTGGGCGTTGTGGCAAGCTCCATCGAGCGGCTTGCCACAGAAATTCGCCACCTGCAACGGACCGAGGTTCTGGAAGTGGAAGAATTTTTCTCAAAGGGGCAGAAAGGCTCCTCCGCCATGCCCCATAAGCGCAACCCGATCCTGACCGAGAATCTGACAGGCCTCGCCCGTCTGGTACGCGGCATGGCCCTGCCCGCCATGGAGAATGTGGCCCTGTGGCATGAACGGGACATCTCCCACAGCTCTGTAGAGCGCATGATTGGCCCTGACGCCACCGTAACACTGGATTTTGCCCTCACCCGTCTGACCGGGGTTATGGACAAGCTGGTGGTCTATCCGGAAAATATGCAGGCCAATATGGACAAGCTAGGCGGTTTGCATAATTCGCAGCGGGTCTTGCTCGCCCTCACCCAGGCCGGGATCAGCCGCGAGGACAGCTACCGCCTTGTCCAGCGTAACGCTATGAAAGTATGGGAAGAAGGTGCCAATTTTGCCGCCGAATTGAAAGCCGACCCGGACGTTTCCGCCAAACTTTCCGATGCGGAAATCGACGATAAATTCGACATGGGCTATCACACCAAACATGTGGACACCATCTTTAAACGGGTGTTTAAAGAATAGACTTTAGTCGCATATAGCTGATAGTCCACCGCATAGACTTTCCCTTGCCCAAATACGTCCGCTAGGGTGATACGATAAATATCACCAGCGGAGTATACCATGATGACCTTCAAAAAACGCACCCTCGGCCTTGCGGCAATTGGCCTGTTAACCACCGCCTGCACCTCTGCCACTGCAGGGAATTATGCTGACAAAACAATTAAGGTTGAAAAGCAGGAAAAGATAGTCGAGCAAGCCCTTGAAACCACTCAGGACGCTCTGGAACAGGTCCATGAAAAACTCCTTGAACTGGAGCTGGATGGAGAAACGATCCAGATTGAAATCACCAAATCCGTTGAACATGCGCTGCAAGAAGCTGAGCTTGACCTGAAAGAAGTGGAGATCGACATTGATGAAAAAGAAATCATGCGCGATGTTCAAAATAGCGTGCGTCTTGCCCTGAAAGGGGCCGAAGCAGATCTCAAAAAAATGGAACGTGAGCTAAGGCAATTTGACGGCCAGAAACGCCGTGACGATATGGATAACATGCGCCGTGGACTGGAAAAAGCCGTCAAAAATAAACATCTCACCCAAGCCGAAATGGACCGGATGGTTGCCCTTCTGGAAAACAATCGCAAAGAGGCCCTGCGTCATGTCCATGACTCCCTCAAAGAAATTCGAAAATCTCTGAAGGAAATCCGCGAAGAAGCCAAACGGAATGAAAATTTGTAATGCTTTTGCTCGTTACAGCCATTGATTCTCCCGCCTGAAATCTGTCCACTGATCAGACGGATTATCCAGCCCTCGGGCATATAAATGGCCGTGATAAACGGCGGCGGCAATGGTTGACGGGACGTGGCAATCCCCGATGCGGGTAACAGACGTCACTCCCCGGCCCACGAATTCATCCTGTCGCGTCATAACCTGATCAAACAAGCTATCCTGAGACTGGCGCGACGTAACGGGTAGGAAGCTATCGCCCTCTATCCCTGTTTTGGCCTCTGTATAGGCGCATTTCAAGGTGAATTTTCCTGCTGTGACCGCTATTACAGTCTGGCCGCAAATAATAGGGATATCCCGGCGTATCAGGTCCGCCTGAATTTTATGCTGTTCCAGCGTATTTTCCGTCCATGAGGCTACTTTAACCGCCGGGGTGACAAAGATCACCTCGCCGCCCCTGTCATGGATCATTTGGGCCAGCGCACTGGCCATATAATAGTGATCATCATCAAAGATAATAACCCGCCCCTCTGGCATCACCCCGTCCATAATTTGTTCCGGACTAAAAACAGGCGTATCATTGATAGGGATGGGAAAGTGATTTTCCCGGCCCACACCGTCCGTACGCCATGTGGCCCCGGTGGCCATCACCACATGGGGAAAGCCAAAATCCAATATATCCTGCGCCCCGAGGTCGCTCTCCAGATAGATATTCACATTGGCTTTTTGATTAAGCATATGGCGGCGATGGTCCACAACCCGGCGCCATTCTCCAAAACCGGGCAGATTGACCTCCCGGTTAAGCCGCCCGCCGGTTTTGGCGGCTTTCTCGGCCACAACCACCTCATATCCCCGGTTACTCAATGCCAGTGCCGCCTCTAGCCCCGCCGGACCTGCGCCGATGATCAGGATTTTATCTTCGCTGCCCGCCGCCTCTATGTGTTCCGGGTGCCAGCCCTTGCGCCATTCCTCGCCCATGGTTGGGTTCTGGGTACAGCGGACCGGCACGCTGAGCATATCGCCGCTGGTACAGATGTTACAGCCGATACATTCCCGGATTTCATCAGCCCGGCCCTGCTTGATCTTATTGGGTAAAAACGGGTCGGCAATAGAAGGCCGCGCGGCCCCGATCAAATCCAGATCCCCGCGCCGGATTTGTGACACCATGGCGTCCGGGCTGGTAAAGCGGCCCACGCCAACCACGGGTTTGTTGGTAATTTTTTTGACAAAATCAATATAGGGTTCCTGATGCCCCTCTGCTCCGAAACGGGATGTCAGGCTGTCATTGCTCCAGTCCGAGACATTCACGTCCCACAGGTCCGGCAGGTCAGCCAGCATATGCACCACCTCCCGCCCCTCATCCGCGCACCGGATGCCCGCCGCGCCCATAAGCTCATCAACGCCGAAGCGGAAAGCCACCGCCGCTTTGTCCCCGGCAATTTCCTTTGTATCTTCCAGAACTTCCCGGATCAGCCGCACCCGGTTGGTGAGCGAGCCGCCATATTCATCCGTGCGCTGATTATAACGGGGGCTGAGAAAATGCATGAGCAACGTCAGATTATGCCCGGCATAGACATAGATAATATCATAACCAGCAGTAACAGCCCGGCGCGCTGCATCGCGGAACCATTGACGCAGGTTTTTGATGTCTGAGCGGTCCATCCCCCGCGCCTGTATCGGGTCATCATAGCGAACGGCCCGGGCCGTGGGCGCAATGGGAACAATACGTGAAAAACGATTGCTAACCGAATAGCCGTTATGAACAAGCTGAACACCGGCCAGTGCGCCATGTTCCTGCACCTTGTCCACCATACGGGCATGGGTCGGAATATCGCTGTCATCCCACAACCGCATCAGCGCGCCGCTGGACAGATCGCTTGACGGATGAATTTCACATTCCTCGCTGCACACCACGCCCCACCCCCCCTCAGCCTTGATCCCGCGCATCTCAGCCATTGATTTGGGCCAGCGGTGGCCCATACCATTGCAATGGGGTACCTGATAAAACCTGTTTTTCGCTGTTTTGGGCCCGATTTTTACCGGTTCAAATAATATGTCATAGAGCGATTTATCCACCGCTTATCTCCCGCCATTCTTCATTGTTCCCCCCTCAGGCTACCATCGCTGTTGCCTGCTGCCAAAGGAAAATCGGCAGGGACAGAACTATTGTCATATTTTTTAATTTTTCTGTTGGCAGGATAAAAAACTGACTGTATAAGGTGCCACGTTGGATCGCATAGCCGATCCCGTATGAGGTATTGATCCCCGATAGCTCAGTTGGTAGAGCAGTAGACTGTTAATCTATTTGTCGCAGGTTCGAGTCCTGCTCGGGGAGCCAATCTTTTCAAAGACATACACCCACAGTCTGCTAATTTATCAAGCCTAACATAATCTCAACGAAGAAAACTGAGAAATAAATATGTGGCGAGGATAACAGCTACCCACATGACCATACTACCCACAGGATAATTACGTGAAAGCAACCCGCTAAGCCTTTCATGCCTTTGAGCAAGATTATCCAGACGCTTATCCAACCGGATTATAAACGCTC
>DRKK01000357.1 GCA_011051815.1 Sphingomonadales bacterium
ACCGTGAGCATCAGTCAAAATCCGAATACAGGTCAAAATATTCCGGAACCTGGTATATTGGGTCTTCTTGGCCTTGGTCTGGGTCTGTTGCTTTTCCGGCGTCGCATATAAGACTTTATGAGGTATCTTATTATTTCCCTTGGGCCTCTATGAAGATACGTTTGATTTCAGGCAGGCGGCTTTTGATCTCGCGTTCCATTTCACTCACGGCGCGTTCCACATCTGCGGCGGTAATGTCGTCTTTGAAGTCCAGTGACAGATTGAGCAACACGTCTTTTGGCCCCATATGCATGGTCAGGGTTTCATTAATGCCGGTAATCTCATCCTTGGCCCGGGCAATTTCCTCTATGGTGTTGATTACCGCTTCACTCGCGGCTTCCCCCAGCAGCAACCCTTTTGATTCATAGGCCAGCAAAATTGCCGTACTGGCCAATATCAGCCCAATGACGATGGAGGCCGCCCCGTCAAATTCGGCAATCTGGAATATGTCCCCGATCATGAGTCCGATGAACGCCACCAATAGACCGAGCAGGGCCGCCGTATCTTCAAACAGAACCGTGAAAATGGTTGGGTCTTTGCTTCTCAAGACCGACTTGATCATACTGGGGTCGCTTTGACTGGCCCGGAATTCCTTGAAGGCGATGAACCATGCGCCTGCCTCAAAAATGACCGCTATGCCAAGGACGATGTAATTGATGTAAATATCGGTCACTGGATGGGGGGAGATGACCTTTATGATGCCTTCATAGAGCGACACACCGGCCCCGACCGCAAAAATCAGGATTGCGACCACAAAGGTCCAGAAATATAATTCCATGCCATAGCCAAAGGGATGGGCCTTGTCGGCGGGTTTTTGGGCTTTTTTAATGCCGTAAAGCAACAGCCCCTGATTGCCGCAATCCACAATGCTGTGGATGGCTTCGGACATCATGGCTGATGAATTGGTATAGGCGGCGGCGGCTGATTTCGTCAGCGCGATGAGAAAATTACCTGCAAGAGCGGCATAGATGACCTTTTTTGAGGCATGGGAAGACATATATCACCCTGAGTAAATTAAAATATTAATTATATATAACGACTTTCCGGCAAAAGAAAAACCCCTGATAACAAGGGTGCTTTAGCATAGATTAGCGGCTTTTAATCCGTCCAGATATTTAGCTAAATCCTCGTCCCGTTGGAACCACTTTCGGCATTCTTGCTCGGCATTTTCCGGAAAATCAGGATAGAGCCTGAGCACATTCGCCCGGCCCTCTGCGGCGCCTTTTTCATTGCCCAGCTTGGCATAGAGAATGGCCTGCAGCGCGTGGGGCCAGAACCAGTTGGGGGTTTCGATGAAACGCACCTGATCAATGGCCTTGTCATATTCGCCGCGGATATAATGATCATGGCACAGGGCAAAACGGCACCAGCCGGGGTGCTGGGGGTTCAAATCCATGGCTTTGCGGACCAGCGACAGACCCTCATCCAATTTACCCAGCAGGCACAGGTAAACCCCGCTGTCGGCGAGGATTGCCGGGCTGTTGGGGGCGATGCTCAGGCCCATTTTTATATTGTCCTCAAATGTTTCAATGTCACCTTTGTGGAAATTGATAATGGTCATGGCATACCAGGCGATAGAATATTTTGAGCTGAGCCCGATGGATTTCTCGGCATATTTCCGGGCCTGCTCCAGCGGGTCGTCGGCCAGAACATTAAAACTGAAACGATATTCATCCAGCGCCAGAAAGGCCAATCCCGCCCAGGCGTCCGGGTAATTGGGGTCAATTTTTACCGCTTTTTCAAGGCTGGTGCGCGCTTTCAGGTGGGTTTCCGGCGACAGCTCAAACAGATAGTCATGGAGCAGCAACATACTCTCATAGGCTTCCATATATTCGGTGCTGCTGCGTTTCATATCAACCGCGCTGGTGCGCATGACGGTGCCGTAGGTATCGCCGATGGTGGCGGCCACATGGGCGGCAATTTCATCCTGAACATCAATCAGGTTTTCCGGGTTTAATTTGCGGTCATAGCTTTTCGACCAGACAACGGCCCCGTTGGTGGCGTTGAGCAATTGTGCGGAAACCCGCAAATGTTCCCCGGCCCGGCGGATGCTGCCTTCCAGAATATAATGGGCCTCAAGCTCCGCGCTCAGGCGGCGAATGTCAACGGCCTTGCCCTTATATTGGGCTGTGGTGCGCCGGGAAATCACATAAAGGGACGGGCTAAATGACAGATGGTTGATAATTTCCTCGGTTATGCCGTCGCAAAAAAGTTCTTCAGAAGGCTCGCCGCTTAAATTCTCAAATGGCAACACCGCTATGGCAGGCCCCGTGGCCGGGGCGGCGGCGGCGGAAAAGACCGGGTCTTTTTGCGCCGGGGCTTTGGAAGGGGCGGCCAATTCAACCTTCGGAGCATAAGCGCCTTTGGGCAGGGAGATATGAACCGGCCTGTCCTGTCCTTCGTCCATATAATAATGTTCCAGCAACCGCCGCAGTCGCCCGGCCTCTACCCGTACAATGGCATCCTTTTGCGGATCAAATGTTTCATCCTTGTCAAAGACTTCCAACCCTAAGGTATAGCCCTTGATCAAATGGGCGTTGTCGGCCAGATACTCCGTCACCACATAGTCCAGAAACCGCTGGATGCGGTTTTTATTGGCAAATGTCTCACTGGCCAGAATATGCGCGAGTTGCGCTTTAATCTGATCTGGTGAAATAGGGGTATCTGACGGCATAAACGGTTTCTTACACTATTTGAATTACACACAGTATATGGATAATTAGGGTAAAAGTTAAAGGCCGTTTATGTGTTTTCTGTATTTTATATTTTGAACAGGCCGTCCAGAGCTTTTACGGTCCGGCTATTTTGGAATATTTTATCCTCTATAACATCAGGCTTGATCATAAGGTGATCGCGGATAATACCCTTGAACAGGGACCGGATGTCTGTGGTGGGATAGAGGTCACGCTCCTGATAGAGGTCCTGTGTCCTCAGCCCCGGCCAATCGGTGATAATTCGTCCCCCCTGTACAGCTCCCCCGGCGAGGAAGGCGACGCCGCCGGTTCCGTGGTCGGTGCCGACATTGCCATTGGCCCATACGGTGCGGCCAAATTCGGTGACAACCGCAACGGCGGTTTTCTGCCACAGCGGCCCAAGCTCTTTTTTGATCAGCCCAAGGCCATTATCTAGATCTTTCAATCCGTTGGTGAGCGGGCCTTTCGTAGTACCCTGCCGGGCATGGGTGTCCCAGCCATAGCTCTCGAGAACCGCGATATTGACATGATCATCGGCTTTAAGAAATTTCACCGCATGACCAGCGGACAGGGTGATGCTCTGCCGGAATCCCCGTTTCTTGCCCCCCATCATGCTGGAGGCAGCAATATTGTTGGCCATAACGGCCTGTTCAAGGCTATGGTCCAGTATGGGGTCTTTTTCATAGAGCTTTTCCAACCGCCGGATCAGGTCATCATCCACGCCGGGTAGTCTGGACGGTGCCCAGCTCGTGCCATTGTCGCTACCGCGCAATATAAGGGGTAGTCCGTGGGACAGGGCGATGCCTTTTTTGGATTGCGTGGATAAGAGTCGGCCCAGCCAGCCGCTACTATCAGCAAAGGCCTTGTCCTGACCAGTCTCAAGCACATCCTGACCGTCGAAATGGGAGCGCGCCCTATACGGGCTGGCTACCGCGTGAATGATATTCGCCTGTCCTGCCCGATATATGCTGTGCAGGTTGCTCAAGGAAGGGTGGAGGGCAAACAGGCTATCCAGTTTCAGGATTTGGCTTTGCTCAAGGGCAATCTGTCCGCGCTGTCTTGCATAGGCGGGGTCGCCGTAAGCTGGAACCGCGCCCAGTCCATCCATGGCCCCGCGTAGGATAATCAAAATAAATTTTCGGTCGCTTGCCCCCGGCGTTGCGGCAAAGCTCATACGGGGCAGAAATTGGCTGGCCAATCCGGCGGCGGCGACATTTTTAATAAACTGGCGTCTTTTGATCATGTCTATCTCCTCTGAAATTCCGGGCTGGCCAGCAGGAGGGTGACCGCCTGCCGGGCGCTATCGGCCCGCTGGATGGACAGGAAGGTATGGGCGCTCAATCCTTGACCCAGAATATTTTGGGCCAGATTTTGTGGTGGCATGGTGATTTGACTTCGTTCTGCCACCGCTTGCGCCCATTCAATACGTTTCAGAATCATATCCGGCCCGGCCCAATGGGCGTCTTCATAGGGCCATCCGGCGGGGGACGGGGCCTCGAACGGGCGCTGGCCCATTTCATACATGCTTTCAATGATCTCTCTGGGGGTGAATTCGGTGACATTCAAACCGCGCAGGGCCGAAATGACAAATTCCTCGGATGTTTTGATATTGCCGGGCTGGGGCTGCCAGACGTCCTCAAGGGAGACCAGCTTCTTCATAACCTTGCCCAGGTGCCCATCGGTTTCCAGAAATTCCTGCGCCAGAAGGGTGATGATTTTCTCCGGCGGGTTGTCAGAAATGAAGTGACGGGCCAGCTTGGTGGCGATAAAGCGGGCGGTGGCGGGATGGCGGGCAAGGTCTTTGAGGACGGCAATGCCCTGTTTTGCGCCCCGGTCCGGGTATTTTTTACCCAGAATCTGATGAGTTTCCGGCTCGTGCAGGCGTTTCATAAACAGAAATTCACCCACATTTCCCTTCTTGTGGCGGGGCAGGGAGAGGGTCCAGCCGGTCAGTACCTTGGCAAAGGCTATGACATCGGCCTGCCCATAGCCGCCGTCCACACCCAGCGTATGCAATTCCAGAATCTCCCGGGCCAAATTCTCGTTAAGGCCCTTTTTACGCCGCTGGCCACCGATAGAGTTTGGCCCCACAGACTGAAAATTATCCAGATAAAGCAACATAGCGGGGTGGGAGGTCACCTTGATCAGCATATCCTCAAATTTGCCCAGAATATAGGGCCGGATTGCCTCGCGCTCAAAGGCCCCGACCAAGGGCCGGACGGTATTTTTCGTTGAGGATACGGTGAAATGATCAGCCCAGAAACGGGCCAGCCTTTCTTGCAGTGGATAGTCCGTATTCAGGCCCGACAGGGTGCGGGCATAGACTTCTTTAAAGAAATTCTGGCGGATGGTTCTTTGGGTTTTCTTGACCCTGCTGTCATCATTGGCCCTTTTGGCCTGTTTGCGTTCCTCGCGCAGTTTGAGGAATTCTTTGGCAATGGTCGGACTGCCCTGCAATGCCTTTAACGGGCGCGGCATTTGGGGCGTGGTGGACAGTTGTTTGTCCAGCCAGCCTTTGGCATTGTCACCAATTTTTTCAAGGTCCCCCGGTCTGGCCCCCATACCAAAACGGTTGGCCGCAATAGACGCAGAATATTTCATTATATTTTCCCGACTTGTCACATATTACTATATGATAATACGTCGGGCTTGGCCATATCCTGCGGCCTATTGTTCAATCATGGCCCGGTTTATGATCATGCGCTGTATGTCTGATGTGCCCTCATAAATCTGACAGACCCGTACATCACGGTAAATGCGTTCCAGCGGAAAATCCCGTAAATAGCCATATCCGCCAAGGGTTTGAATGGCGGCGGAGCAGACTTCCTCGGCCACTTCAGAGGCAAATAGCTTGGCCATGCAGGCCTCGGTCAGACAGGGAATTTTCCGGTCTTTCAAAGAGGCCGCATTCAGGACCATCAGCCGGGCCGCTTCCAGCTTTGTCGCCATATCGGCAAGGCGAAAGCCCACGGCCTGATGACGGATAATGGGCTTGCCAAACGAAGTGCGCTCATTGGCATAGGCGGTGGCCTGATCAAGGGCGGCTTTTGCCATGCCGACACTTTGGGCCGCAATGCCGATACGTCCGGTTTCCAGATTGGCCAGTGCAACGCGGTAGCCCTGATTTAATGGCCCGAGCAGCATGTCCTCTGTGACCGCCATATCCTCAAAAACAAGGGTACAGGTGTCCGATGATTTTTGACCCAGTTTGTCTTCCACATTGGCGACCGTAAAGCCGGGCAGGTCGGTGGGGACCAGAAAGGCGGAAATGCCCTTTTTACCGAGGTTTGGCTCGGTGACAGCAAAGATAATTGCCGCGCCGCCAATCTTGCCCGAGGTAATGAATTGCTTGGTGCCATTGATGGTCCAGCCATCGTCATTTTTCCGGGCGCGGGTTTTGAGCATGCTGGCATCGGACCCGGCCTGTGGTTCGGTCAGACAGAAAGCCCCGATCATCTTGCCCTGCGCGAGGGGTTTCAGGAATTTTTCCTTTTGGGCATCTGTGCCATCGGCCAGAATGGCGGCACATACCGGGGCGTTATTGACGCTCATGATGGTGCTGACGCCGCCGTCACCCCCGGCAATTTCCATGAGGGCGAGGGCATAGGAGACATAATCTGTTTCCGCGCCGCCCCATTGTTCGGGGATGGTCATACCCATCAGGCCAAGGGCGCCCATACGGTGCAGAACCTCCATGGGCAGGGCTCCCGTCTTGTCCCATTCGGCGGCATGGGGGGCCAGCTCATTGGCGGCAAAATCACGGGCCATATCCCGGATCATTTCCTGTTCCTCGGTGAGAATCATTTACATAAGCTCCACAGCCATGGCGGTTGCCTCGCCGCCGCCAATACATAGCGCGGCAATGCCGCGTTTTTTGCCGTGGGTTTTCAGGGCGGAAATCAGGGTCACCAATATGCGGGCGCCGGACGCCCCGATGGGATGGCCCATGGCACAAGCCCCGCCGTGAATATTCACCTTGTCATGGTCAAGGCCAAGGTCGCGCATGGCGGCCATGGTGACGACCGCAAAGGCCTCATTTATTTCATAAAGGTCAACGTCCTTGTCGGTCCATCCGGTTTTTTCATAGAGCTTTTCTATGGCTCCGATGGGGGCAGTGGAAAACCATTCAGGCGCATGGGCGTGGGTGCTGTGGCCGGTAATTTTGGCTAATGGAGAGAGGCCGCGCGCCTCCGCATCCGACTGTTTCATCATGATCAGGGCCGCCGCACCGTCGGAGATGGAACTGGAATTGGCTGCGGTCACCGTACCGTCCTTGGCAAAAGCCGGGCGCAGGGTCGGGATTTTTTCGGGCCGCGCTTTGCCGGGCTGTTCGTCCGTGTCATAAATGACCTCACCCTTGCGGGACTTTACGGTCACTGGCGTGATTTCCTGTTTGAAATATCCCTTGTTAATGGCCGCATTGGCGCGATCAAGGGAGGAAATGGCATAGTCATCCTGGGATTCGCGGGTGAATTGATAATGTTGGGCGGTTTGTTCGGCAAAAACCCCCATCAGCTTGCCCTTGTCATAGGCATCCTCAAGCCCGTCAAGAAACATGCTGTCCTTAACCTCGCCGTGGCCAAGGCGGGCCCCGCCGCGCATTTTTGGCAACAGATAAGGCGCGTTGGTCATACTTTCCATGCCGCCCGCCACCATAATATCTGCGGAGCCTGCTAAAATAGTGTCATGGGCCATCATGGCGGCCCGCATACCGGAACCGCACATTTTATTGATGGTCGTGCAGCCCACTTTTTGGGGCAGGCCCGCACCGAGTACGGCCTGACGGGCCGGAGCCTGTCCCTGTCCCGCGGGCAGGACACAGCCTATGATGGCTTCGTCAATATCGTCTGCGCTTAGTCCTGAATTATCCAAAGCCCCTTTGACGGCCACTGCCCCGAGGTCAGCGGCGCTGAGCGGGGTGAAATCACCCTGAAAACCGCCCATAGGGGTGCGGGACATGCCAACAATGACAATGGGATCTGTTGCGGGAGTATGGGCCATTTGTATTTTCTCCTAGAATTATGTTGAGTTTAAGTTACTCATGGGTAACAATATAGGCGGGATAAACAGAATTGGCAAGACGCATAACATGATCAAAAAAGTAAAACTCCTGAAACCGGCATTGGGTCGGGAAGAAAAAAGGCAGCTCAAGCTGGATGCCATTTTGCGTCATGCGGCGGCGGCCTTTATGGAGAAGGGCTATTACAAAACATCCCTTGACGATATTGCGCGCCTGCATAAGGTGACCAAGCCGACCCTCTATTATTATATCCGAAATAAAGAGGATATCCTGATTAAATGCGAGGCTGTGGCCAGTCAACGTATTAACGGTTTGTTGGATGATGTTACGGCCTTGGATGACAATGGCTTTGCCCAGTTAAAGAAGTTTATTGAAGGCTATGTGGAGATCGTCACCGATGATATTATCCGCTGTCATATTCGCCACCGAGGTCAGCGCGAGGACCCGGCGGCCCGCGAGGCCAGCCTGAAAATGCATCGGGAGATAGAACATCGGGTGCGGGAGATCATTGGCCGGGGGGTGGCGGATGGTTCCTTGCGGCCCTGTAACCCGACCATCATCGCCATATTGTTATTTGATGCCCTGAACGGCATATCTGCCTGGTACCGGGAAGAAGGCGACCTTAACCATGAGGAGCTTGTGGCACAGGTGTTATTGATCGTGACTGAAGGGGTGAAAAATAAGGCATAGGGTTGAAAAATTTTTCTTTTGGTAATATTTTAATCCTATTATACGGTCTTGAAATAACGGAATTACAGGATTTTTTTTATGTTTACGAAACCGGCAAATGGCCAGAAGCGTGTTGATGACCGTCTTGATGTGTTGTGGGACGCGGTGGCGATCATAGAGGGCACAGAATATCCCTGTGAGATTGCCAATGTGTCCACGGCGGGGGCTTTGATGAGGCTGGATATTGATCTGGCGGAAAAACACCGGTTTCTGTTAGATGTGCAGGAGCTTAAAGAATACGCCGTTGAGGTCGCCTGGGCCAACCGCCCCTATTACGGGTTGATCCTGCTGGTTGGGGAAGACCTGAAACTAAAGAATTATGCCGATAAAATCGGGCTGAAGAATAAATAGTTTTCCTTCTTTATTCCTCATAACCAAACGGGTCGTCAATGCTCGGGCTTGGTTCTGTGAACCATTTTGGGCCATTCTCAGTTATATAAAAATGATCTTCCAGCCGGATGCCAAATTCACCGGGGACGCAGATCATCGGCTCATTTGAAAAGCACATGCCGGGGGCGAGAGGGGTATTATCCCCAGAGTTAAGATAGGGCCATTCGTGTATATCCATGCCAATGCCGTGGCCCGTGCGGTGGGGCAGGCCAGGCAGCTTGTAATCTGGCCCCAATTGATGTTTTTCAAGGCAGGCCCGGGCGGCCAGATCCACATCACCGCATCTTGTGCCCACCTGAGCCGCGTTGAAGGCGGCGGCCTGGGCCTGTTTCTCAATCTCCCATATTCGCCGTTGGCGGGCCGATGGTGTGCCGTAAACATAGCTTCGGGTGATGTCAGAGATATAGCCGAAATAGGTGCA
This sequence comes from Sphingomonadales bacterium, assembly GCA_011051815.1. Classification (GTDB taxonomy): domain Bacteria; phylum Pseudomonadota; class Alphaproteobacteria; order Sphingomonadales; family Emcibacteraceae; genus Paremcibacter. Next base: position 9,293 of record DRKK01000357.1, read on the forward strand.
TCCCGTATCAATAAGCACCATATCGCCGTCTTCCAGACTTTTCGGCTCTTTGACCCCGTGGGGATAGGCGGTATCTTCCCCGAACAGGACAATCACGAAATAGGAGCCCGCCGGGGCGCCAACTTTCTTATGGGCCGCATGGATGAAGGCCTCCACCTCGGCGACAGCAATGCCGGGACGCAGGATACGGGCGGCGGCTTTCTGAACCGTCAGGGTCATATCCTTAATCCGTTGCATGATGGCGATTTCAGAGGAAGATTTGATCTGGCGACAGGCGGCAGTGATACAATCCCCATTGATATAGCCATAATCCGGGGCGGCGAGGGCGATGCCGTTGCTG
>DRKK01000358.1 GCA_011051815.1 Sphingomonadales bacterium
ACTTCTAAATCAGCCTCACAGCATAATCAGGCATCCCGATATGCCGCGATGTATTTTCAAGTTTATGTGGGATACCTTACAACAACAAAGGGAAATATTCGCCTACGTTATAAATATGTGCGCAAACGGGGACCATTATTGGGTTCTTGCTCATATTGTTCCAACCTTTGATTTAGAAGGCAACCACATCGGTTATCATTCCAGCCGTCGGTGTCCTCATAGAAAAAATATTGCCACCATACAAAAACACTACCGAGAACTTTTGGCCATAGAAAAAAGCTACAAAAACCCAAAAGAAGGTATGCAGGCCTCACTTGACAGCTTTGTTGCCTCATTGGAGAAACTGGGCGTTTCCTATGCGGAGTTTATATTTTCAATGCGTTCTGCCGCATGAATAAAGATATAAATACCCTATTCCAGATGCGCTGATCCCTTAACCGGTTCCAGAACCGCCTCGGGACTTTCGCTTTCTTCCATCTGCAGGCCTTCTATCCTCTCCCCCCGGCTGGTGATTTTACGGGTTGAGGTTTCAATCATGCCAATGTCTTTTTCCGCCAGATGGAAATGGGTGCGCAATTTACCCACCCGGTCATCTAGGCGCGCCACATCCTCGATCAATGTGACAACCTCTTTCTGAATCACCCCGGCCTGTTCACGCATACGAGCGTCTTTTAAGACCGCACGCACCGTATTCAGGGTCGCCATCAGGGTTGTCGGGCTGACAATCCACACCTTGGCCCGAAAGGATTTTTCCACCACATCGGTAAAATTGGTATGCAGTTCCGCATAGACCGCCTCACTGGGCAAGAACATCAGCGCCGATTCGGCGGTCTCGCCGTTGATAATATATTTCTCTGAAATATCCTTCACGTGCTTCATAATATCCGCCTTGAACCGGCTGATGGCGGCTTTCTTCTGAGCCTCATCCTCTGCCCGGCGCAGCATATGATAGCCCTCCAGCGGGAATTTGGCATCGACCACAATGGCCCCCGGCGGATTGGGCAGTTTGATCAGGCAATCGGCCCGCTTGCCATTACTCATCTGCACCTGAAAGCCATAAGCACTGGGCGGCAATATCTGGCTGACCAGGTCATTAAGTTGAATTTCCCCGAAGGCCCCACGCGATTGCTTGTTGGACAGAATATCCTGCAATTCAACCATCTGCCCACTCAGGTCGGTGATATTTTTCTGGGCCTGATCAATGACCGCGAGCCGGGTTTTCAGCTCGCCCAGACTGTCGGTGGTGTTCTTGGTGGTCTTTTCCAGACTGTCGCCCAGCCGCTGGCTCACCTTGTCCAGCCGTTCAGACAGGGTACGGTTGACCTCGGCCGCATCCTTGGCCGATTGTGCGGACATCTGATTGAGCCGCCCCTCCAATGCCGCCATAGCCTGCATCATCTGATGTTGCTGGGCCTCACTGTTGCGGTTTCTGCCCTGTCCCTTGATCAGGAAAATACCCAGAATGATCACCAGCAGGAAAGCCCCGGTGATAAACATCATAACAGTCTGATCCATGGTAAAAATTCCAATTATTATGGCGCCTACTTGACGATTTGCCTGTATCATATTACCTACTAGCTGAAACAGCAAAGGATAGATCAGGAAAATATGGCCATATTGCCCATTATAACCGTCCCGGACCCCATTCTGAAAACCGTCTCTGCCCCGGTGGTGGCGGTAGATGACGATTTGCGCGCCCTTATGGATGACATGCTGGAAACCATGTATGCGGCACCGGGCATCGGCCTTGCCGCCATACAGGTGGGAAAGCCCCTGCGCCTTCTGGTCATGGATCTGGCCGAGGACGGAACGGCCCCGGACCCGCAATATTATATCAACCCTGAAATCACATGGACCTCGGACGAATTGACTACCTATAACGAAGGCTGTCTGAGTGTGCCGGAACAATATGCCGATATTGACAGGCCATCAGAATGTAAACTCACCTATCTGGACTATGATGGCAAGGAACAATCCGTCCATGCTACGGGGCTATTTGCCACCTGTATCCAGCATGAGATGGACCATCTGAATGGTATTGTCTTCATTGATTATCTGTCCACCCTGAAAAAGAACATGGCGGTACGCAAGGTCAAGAAACTGGTCAAGGAGGGATAGGTCATGCGGCTGGCCTTTATGGGAACCCCGGATTTCGCCGTGGATATATTGCGCGCGCTGATCAACAGCAACCATGAGGTCGTCGCGGTCTATAGCCAGCCGCCAAGCCGGTCAGGCCGGGGCAAAAAAGAACGCCCGTCCCCCGTTCATCACCTGGCCATGAGCCATGATATTCCGGTCCATTGCCCCACAAGCCTGAAATCCGATGAAGAACAACAGAAATTTGCCGCCCTCAATCTGGATGCCGCCGTGGTGGTGGCCTACGGCCTGATTTTGCCAAAGGAAATATTGGCGGCCCCAAAATATGGCTGCCTGAATATTCATGCCTCGCTATTGCCGCGCTGGCGCGGGGCGGCGCCCATCCACCGGGCGATTATGGCCGGGGATAAAGAAAGCGGCATCAATATCATGGTCATGAAAGCCGGGCTGGACACCGGCCCCGTGGTCTTAGAGCAACGCATCCCCATTTTGGACAGTGACACCACAGGCAGCCTTCATGACAAGCTGAAACAGCTGGGGGCGGATATGATCCTGCCCGCCCTTGAGGGTTATGTCTCAGGTGAGCTCACGCCCGTGGCCCAACCGGAATACGGCATCACCTATGCCCATAAAATTGACAAGGCCGAAGCCCGTATTGACTGGCACAGACCCGCCGAAGATCTGCGCAATCATATCCACGGTCTCAGCCCCTTTCCCGGGGCCTATAGCATGACCGGGGACATCCGGCTAAAATTCCTGAAGGCCGAGGTGACAGAAGGCAACGGCCCGGCGGGAACACTCCTAGCCCTCCCCTTGGTCATTGCTTGCGGCGATGGCCGGGCGTTAAACATCCTGACCGCCCAGCGGGCCGGGAAAGGCCCCATGACTGCCGAAGATTTAAGCCGGGGGCTGCAATTGCCGCCGGGAACGGTCTTTTCATGACCGGAGATGCCCCCCTCTTCCGCTATAAACTGACGCTGGAATTTTTCGGCACTGGCCTTGTAGGTTGGCAACGACAGGATGTGGGCACCTCTGTCCAGAGCATCCTCACCGAAGCCGCCGAGAAATTCTGTCACGAAGATGTTATCTTCCACGGCGCAGGACGCACGGACGCCGGGGTCCACGCCCTTGGCATGGTCTGTCATGTGGATATGCCCCAGGACTATCCCGCCTATAAGGTCATGGACGCGCTTAATTATCATTTAAAATGGAAGCCGGTGTCGGTGTTAAGCGCCGAACGGGTCGGGGCGGATTTCGAGGCCCGTTTTTCCGCCGTAAAACGCCATTACCGCTATCACATCATCAACCGCCGCGCGCCCCTGACCTTTCAGACGGACCGGGCATGGCATGTGAAATTCCCGCTGGATGCGGAGCTGATGCATAGGGCGGCACAGACATTGGTCGGTCATCATGATTTTACTACTTTTCGCAGTGTGGATTGTCAGGCCAAATCACCGCTGAAAACCCTTGACCAACTGGACGTCTGGCGGGAGGGCGAGAATATCTATGTGGAAGCCTCGGCCCGCTCCTTTCTCCACCATCAGGTGCGGTCCATGGTTGGATCGCTCTATTATGTGGGGCGGGGAAAATGGACCATTGCCCAATTGCAAAAATCCTTGACCGCCCGCGACCGCCGCACCCTCGCCCATAACGCCCCGCCGGAGGGCCTGTATTTTCTGAGTGCGGATTATCCGAAAGCGTGATTTAGACGAAAATCAGCATCACGACCTGACTGACGGACAGGATGAAAAGGGTCTGGAACACCGTTATGCCAAAGGCCAGCCAGCCGCTGATTTTCAAAGAGTGTTTGAACATGAACCAGGTCACATAACCCTTGAAATAAAACATCAGCATCCAGAAAATCAGTGCTGCCATCTGCGCGGGAATAAGGCCTGCCACCATCAAAATGATAAAAGGCACGGTGCAATAGGATATAACCATCCACAGCCAGTTATAGGCGATGATCATGGATGAATAATTCTTCTCAATTTTCAAAAATTTTGTAAAAAGGCCCAAGGCAATGGCCAGCAATGGCAATTGCACCAGAAAGACCACAATCTGACCCGGAACAGAAATGACGATTTCTTGTTTGAGTTCGTTCTCAAGTTCTCCAATCACTTGAGATCCCACATAGACCCCGATCAAAAACAGGGGGGCCACCAAAATGATCACCCAAAAGGATTTCCAGAAGCTGTTGGCCGTGACCTCAAACTCATCTATGGCCTGGGGGGACAGGCGCACCAACTGCCATGCAGCGGCAAGCTGCTGGGCGATATGATTTAAGGCTGAATTGCGCTGCGTCATTACTTTTTGTCCTTGAAAAAAGACGTTAGAATTTCCCGGTATATGGCCGTCAATTCGGCCAGATCATCAAGACGAACACATTCATCCACCTTATGCATGGTTTGATTAACAAGGCCAAATTCAGACACCGGACAATGGTCCTTGATAAAGCGCGCATCGGACGTACCGCCGGAGGTACTTAGTTCCACCACCCGTCCGGTAACCTTGCTGACCGCATCGGTAATCAGGCTGCTCAATATGCCCGGCGGGGTCAGAAAAGCATCACCGGAGGCCCTCATCTCCAAACTGTAATTGCCGCCCACCCCGTCACAGACGGACCGGACCCATTGCTGTAAGTCGTCATCATTCTGGGCATTGTTAAAGCGGATATTAAAACGGGCCTCAGCCGTCTCCGGGATCACATTGCTGGCCCCGTTGCCCACATCCACCGAAACAACCTCAAGATTGGTGGGCTGAAAATGGTCATTGCCATCGTTAAAATCACGCGCCAGTAAACCGTCCAGCATCCGCACCAGACGCGGGATCGGATTATCGGCCAAATGGGGATAGGCCACATGGCCCTGCGTCCCGCGCACCACCAGTCGTCCGTTCAGACTGCCCCGCCGTCCGATTTTGGCCATATCGCCGACCTTGCCCGGATTGGTTGGCTCACCCACCAGACAATAGTCCAGAATTTCGCCCTTTTCTGTGAGCCAGTCCAGCACCTTTATGGTGCCATTGACCGCCGGGCCTTCCTCGTCCCCGGTGATCAGAAAACTGATGGAGCCTGTGAAATCAGCCCCGCAATCAATAAATTCAGATGTTGCGGCGACAAAGGCGGCAATGGCCCCCTTCATATCCGATGCGCCGCGCCCAAATATGGCCCCGTCCCGGATCTCTGCGCCAAAGGGATCATCCTGCCAGTGGTTCTGCTCCCCTGCTGGCACCACATCCGTATGACCGGCAAAACAGAAATTGGGCGATGCGGTCCCCAAGCGCGCATAAAGATTATCCACCCTGTCCGCGCCTTCCCCAAAGGGCAGGCGGTAACAGGTAAAGCCAAGGCCATCCAACGCCCCCTGCACCACATCCAGCGCCCCCGCATCCTGCGGTGTCACGCTGGGGCAGCGGATCAAATCACGGGTAAGTTGAAGGGCATCAACGCGCATCAGTCCCTCAGCAAATCATTGATAGAGGTTTTGGAACGGGTACGGGCATCAACCCGCTTGACGATCACCGCCGCGTAAAGACTTGGCCCTGGTGTGCCGTCCGGCAGTGGCTTGCCCGGCAGGTTGCCTGGCACCACGACGCTATAGCTGGGCACCCGGCCCATGAAAATTTCGCCGGTTTCCCGGTCAATGATCTTGGTGGAAGCCCCGATATAAACGCCCATACTTAATACCGCACCTTCTTCGACGATCACCCCTTCGGCGACCTCTGAGCGGGCCCCGATAAAGCAGTTATCTTCAATAATCACTGGTCCGGCCTGCAATGGCTCCAGCACGCCGCCAATGCCGACCCCGCCGGATAGATGGACATTCTTGCCAATCTGGGCGCAGGAGCCAACGGTGGTCCAGGTATCAACCATGGTGCCGCTGTCCACATAGGCCCCCAGATTAACGAAAGACGGCATCAAAACCGCACCCGGCGCGATATAGGCCGAGCGGCGCACAATCGCCCCCGGCACGGCCCGAAATCCGGCATCTGCAAAATTGGATTTATCCCAGCCCTCAAATTTGGATGGCACCTTGTCATACCAGTTGCTATTGTCCCCCGGAGCCCCCTTGATAATCTTCATGTCATTAAGGCTAAACGACAACAACACGGCCTTTTTCAGCCATTGGTGAACGGTCCACACATTGTCTTCTTTTGAGGCGACACGGGCTTTGCCGCTGTCCAGCAGGTCAAGGGCATGCTCCACGGCATCGCGGACCTCGCCAACCGTGGCAGAGTTTATTTCGGCGCGGTTTTCCCAGGCCTGATCAATGGTATTTTCCAAAGACAGATCGGTCATAATTCTTTCCTGTAATTCCTGTAATATGCAACTCGGCCCGACAATAGTCATTCGGGTCAGGCTGTCAATCCTTATAGCTGACTTTCCAGCCATTCTGTCAGGTCAGGGGCCGTATGGTCAATATATTCCGGACGGTGCCCTGCCGCTGACCATTTTTGCCCCGTGGGCACCCAGACGGTGGTCATGCCCATCCGGCTGGCCGGGGCCAAATTTTGCGCCATATCCTCAACCATAACAGATTTTTCCGGATCCAGCCCCATATCCTCTGCCATCCTGTGATAACTCTGATCATGGGGTTTGGGCAGGTAATCGGCAGATTCAATAGCAAAAATACCATCAAAAATACCGTCAAGACCAATTTTTGCCAGCACTTTATCAGTATAGGGGCGGGAGGCATTGGTATAAATATATTTTGGTCCCGTGAGCTTTTCAAGCACCGCCTTCAGTCGCAGATCAGGCCTTAAAACCCCGAAGTCAATGTCATGGACATAGTCCAGAAAATCCTCTGGCGGAATATCATGTTCGGTCATCAGACCCCGAAGTGTGGTACCGTATGTTCTGAAATAGCTTTTCTGCAAATCCCGCGCCGCCGCAGGCGACAGATCAAACCGCCGGGCAATAAAGGCCCCCATCCGGCGGTCAATTTGAGAGAATAAATTATTCTCCGCCGGATAGAGCGTATTATCCAGATCAAAAATCCAATGTTCTATGGGTCTGTCCTTCCTATAATTTTAGCAAATCGTAAACTTCTTGTTAAGGCTCCTCCGATACAATGGATGTTGCCCGGTCTGTTGCCATTTTTAACCTGAGTGTCTGCCCTATGGAAGCCAATATCGCACGTATTCTGCTAAAACCCAAAGACGAAAATACCCGGCAGCCGGACCTCGTCCTGCCCATGTTCCAGTTTGACCCTTGTGTCATGGTGGATATGTTCCCCGGACCGGCCCTGTTAATCGATGCGGATATGACGGTTATTCACCAGAATATTTTTGCCAAAAGCCTGATGCCGCCCCTTGAAAAACGGGAGGCCTTTCTGGAAACCATGATCACCCGCTGCCTGTCCAACAATTGCCCCGATACCCAGAAAGCAACCTTGAAAGAGCCCACAGGCCTGCGCCATTATGACCTTTACGCCTTTCCCGTAAAGGCGGTTCAGAAAAACACGGTGCCCATGGCATTCCTCTTTGGCCGGGAAACCACCATCGAGCATAATCTGACTAATGCCCTCGTCGATTCCCGGCAGATGTTCAAGGATCTGGTCAATTGCTCCACCGACTTTGCCTGGGAAACCGACAGTAATGGCAAGTTCATTTATGTCTCCCCCAAAGGAATTCTGGGCTATACCGCTTTTGAATTAAACGGCAAACCATCCGGTGACCTGATCATCGGGGATAATGACAACAACCCCTTTTCCACGACCTGCAAAGTGGAAGAAATGGAACTTTGGCTCAAACGCGCCGATGGCGCCATGGCCTGTTTGCTGATTTCAGCCGTCCCCCGGCAAGATCAAGAAGCCAACTGGCAAGGTGCCCGGGGTGTCTGCCGCGACATCACCCTCCGGCGCGAAAGAGAAGCCCTATTGCGCCGTACCCACCGGCAGGAGCATGTACTTAGCAAGATCGTCTCCACCATCCGGGATATGACCACCCCGACCGATATGCTGGCAAAGGCCACAACCGCCACTTTGGACGGGATCCCGTCCGACAGCTGCCTTATCATACAAAAGACTAACCACCCCGGCGGCGACTTTACCGCCGAAGTCAAACAACAAGGTGGCCTGCCCCTTGAGGCGGACTTTATATACAAATTATGCCAAAAGGCCATGGCCTGCTGGACGCCCTCTGAAACAGCGGACTATTCGGAAAATATTGCCACAGAAGCCATGCTGATCGGTACACATCTGATCCTGATGGGCCTTACCAGCCATCACGGCAAAAATAACGGCGCCATATTCCTGATCCGGGATAAGGATAACCATTGGCAAGAGGATGAAGTTCATCTGTTCAACGGCATCACCGCCCATCTGGGCATCGCGCTGGAACAGGTTATTACCCATGAGGAGCTTGAACGGCGGGCCTTTACCGATGAGTTGACCACATTGTTAAACCGCCGGGCCTTTACCAAAGAAATCACCAAGCGCCTCAAGAACCAGACCCGAAGCCGCCGGGACGGGGCCATGCTCTATCTTGATCTGGATAATTTCAAGAATGTCAATGACAGCAAGGGCCATGCCCACGGCGATATGATTTTAAAACAGCTGGCGAAAATAATCCGGGATAACATCCGGGTCGGCGATTATGCCGCCCGGCTCGGCGGCGATGAATTTGCCATCTGGCTTGATGAAATTTCCGCCAAGGACACGCTGGCCATTGCCCATAATTTTGTTGCCAGCGGGGCGCGTCTCTGCCATCTGGCCGATGTTGAGGGGCCGCCACTCTCCATATCGCTGGGCATCGCCATCAGCCACCCGGAGGACGATCAGACTTTTGATCAACTGATGGATAATGCGGACAAGGCCCTCTATCAGGCGAAATCAGCCGGCAAGGCCACATATGCGCTCTATGATCCGGCCACTGAAAATACAAGACAGAAAGGGGAAAATGATGCTTAAAAATATATTCAAGCGCATTCGGGACGGTAAAGACAAAAAATATTCCTATGAGGAAGCCCGTTCCGCATTGGAAGACAAGAACAAACGGGACAAGCATCGGTTGGCTGCCCATGAGGATACCAAACCGGAAATTCTCTATTATCTGGCCAGCGATGATTCCCCGGAAGTTCGCCGGAAAATCGCGATCAATAAAAGTACCCCCTATCATGCGGATAAAATCCTTGTCACGGATCAGGATAGTGAAGTACGCGAAGAGCTGGCCCGAAAAATTGCCCGTATGTTGCCGGACATTCCGGCTGACGAAGTTACAAAAATACGCGAACAGGCCATTGAAATGCTGGAAACACTGGCCAGCGATCAACTGCCGCAAGTGCGCCGGATTGTGTCCGAGGAATTAAAAACATTCGACTGTGTGCCCAAGCATATCATCATGAAGCTGGCCCATGACAGCGCGGAAGAGGTCAGCGCCCCGGTTCTGGAATATTCACCGCTGCTCAGCACCGATGACCTGACGGAAATCATTGCTGCCACCACGGCCAGCGGCGCCCTGACAGCCATCGCCAGCCGCGCCCATGTGGATGAAGAAGTTTCGGAAGCCATCACCATGTCGCTGGATATTCCGGCGGTGGCGGCCCTGCTGGCCAATGAAAACGCCCAAATCCGCGAAAGCACGCTGGATGCCATCATTAATCAGGCGGAAGAGGTAGAGGAGCTGCATCCCCCGCTGGTGACCAACGCGAATTTATCGATCCGGGCCATCAAGCGCATCGCTGGTTTTGTCGCCTCGTCACTGGTTGACCGGATGATCAAAACCCATAAACTTGACAAGACCGTTGCCGATGACCTGTTGTCCAAAGTACGCAAGCGGATCAGGGAAAGTGACTTTGATCAGGAAGATCAAGACACATTAGCAGAACAGGCCCGGAAATTCTATGATCAGGGACTTCTGGATGATGACTTCATTGAAAATACCATCAAGAATCGCCAGCGAGAGCTTTTGCTGCAATGCCTGTCACATATGGCAAAAATGCCGCTGGATTCCATCCGGAAGATTATCAACAGCAAAAAAGGCCGCCGCGTGGTGGCGTTGGCTTGGCGCTGTGAGCTGAATATGCGCACCGCCCTTAAAATTCAACAGGAAATCGCCTGTGTGCCGTCAAACCAGCTGCTCAACGCCAAAAATGGCTTTGATTTCCCCCTGTCGGAAATTGAAATGAAATATGATCTGGCCCTGTATGACGGCGGTTGATAATTACTGCTTGCGGATCAGGGTACCAACACCATGTTCGGTAAACAGCTCCAAAAGCAACGCATGTTCCACCCGTCCGTCAATAATCACGGCCCCGCCAACCCCATGATCTACGGCCTGAAGACAGGTGTTCACTTTAGGGATCATACCGCCGTGAATGGTGCCATCTGCGATCAGTTTCTGAGTCTGAATTTCCGTCATATC
>DRKK01000359.1 GCA_011051815.1 Sphingomonadales bacterium
ATCCGTTTGGAGGCCAGATAGCAATAGGGACTTCTGAAATTAAAAAACACATTAATTTCTGCGGGAACCAGTGGGGTGCTTGTCATTTTTGATGTCCTGTTGTTAAAAAAACCGGGGGCGGGCGAACCCAACCCCCGGCAAGTGCAAAGGAACTTTATTTACCCGTCACGCGCATATTCTGTACGGTGAATTTTTTGCGCGGGCTGAGCTTGCTGTCAATCTGGCCCTTGAACTGACCCGTGGTGCAATGGGCACCCTGAACATCCAGCATCATGAAGGAATCATCAATGGATACCCCGGAGCCTTTGTTCTTGGCCAAGTGATAATCGGGATGAGCCTGACCAATAATAAAGGTTTTCCACAGCTCGCCCTTGCGGTCATAAATAACCGTTCGGGGCAGAGTGAAGGTTTCCGCATCCACATAATGAACCCGCTTGCTGATGGGATGGTTCGGGTCCACTGGAACCGATTCCACCACATAAACCTTGCGCAGCTGCCAGTCCACATTGGGGAAACACCCACCCTTGCCCCCATATTCAACAAACTGATAACCATCGGGCATTTTATATTCGGTGCTGAGTTCCTGTTCATTATGCTTATAGAAAGGCATCATCACATTCTTGGTACCTTTATAGGTCCAAGTCATATCGGAAATCCGGCCATTATAGCCTTCGAAATCTTCAATCATCAGGTCAGAACCCAGGAAGCTGTCGGTGATCTGACCCGTGGCCAGCCGCCGCACCCGGCGCTGAAAGCCCAGATACAGCCACGCATTATCCCGCTTCAGATCATCTTCATAACGATGGATCAACAGCTGGGTATTCTTCACATCGAACGGCTCCAGAACCTGCACATAAATCGCCCGGAACAGATTGGCCGGATTTTTCGGCAGATCGGGCAGTGGCTCGTCATTCACCCGATGCTTTAGGTTAAGGAAATGGAAGTTGAATTTCAACGTCCGTTCAATCTTGGCTGAATTCAGATCACGGAATTTCCAGTAGAAAGGATAAACCGACCCGTTATCACCCCAGTTATAGCCATATTTATAATTCCAGGCCAGTTTTTCACCGGCTTTGGGGTCATCAAGACTTGGTTCCGCCGGAAAAGGGCGACCAGAGATAAAGCCGCTGATGTCACCGGTTTTATCGCCCAGAACCGCCTTGTTCAAATTAGCTTTCGTGGCTTCGATATAGGCTTTGTTCAATTCAAAGGCCATGGTGTCGGTCACTTTCATTTCCGTCCAGCCATCCTTGATGAACTGATACATGCCTTCATCCAGAATATCCTTGAATTGCTCCACATTGGACTGGTTGATGGTCATGCCGCTTTTCAGGCCATCATGGTGCGGAACAGACGCTTTATAGGGGTAAAAGGAATTTTCCACATCCTTCAAATCGGCGGCGGAGGCTATTGATACAAACCCCATAGCCGCACCTGTTAACATACATGTCAGTAATTTTTTCATTTTATAATCCTTCGTTAAATCAGTTCTTAGAAGCGATAGCGCAAAGTGACTTGAATTTCGTCTTCACGGCTGGCCATACCAATCGGCCCGGCGCGGAAACGTCCCAGTGGTTCAAACCCGCCAAGACCAACGGAGCCTGCGGCAAAAGGGTCGGCGTGGAAAGGGGTTGCCGTAAATGGCCCCCAAGGGTTACAAGACCGGCAATCATCAAACTTGCGCGGGCCTTTACCAAATTTAAAGTTAGCCGCCACAACCAGGCGCCAGCTGTCATTAATCAACCAATCCACAGACGGTGATATAACCGCCGTTCCTGCCCGGAAGTCATAGGCAGACAGAAGCTGTGGGCTGAGCCGGTTCTGCATGTACCAGCCCTTGAACAGGAACGTCATGATCCAGTTTTCTTTCCAGTCGGGAATACCCGCCTTGGTAAAGCCCGGAGCGCCCGCCAATGTGGCCGGGGTATCTTGCAGCTCATGGTTCAGGATATGCTGACCAAATAACTGGGCCGACAAAAGGAAGGCTTTGTCCTTGTTCAGGAAGGGAATGAAAGTATCCCGGTCCCAACCGATGACATAACGGATGACATCATTCTTGGAAAACAGCTCTGGCCGCAGGGTATTGGCAAATTCCTCACCGGTGGTATAGGCCGCCTCAACCCGGAAAACGGACTTGATGCTATCAATATAGAAATCTGCAGACCCGCCGAACAAATGGATGCGCGGGAAGGCAATATCAAAGGCGATGAGATAAGGCCAGGGCTTTACCTCGCCGGTAAAGTTATTCAGGGCTGCCGGTCCGGCGCTACCGCCGCGCAATGACGGCAACTGGCTCAGATAAGTCAAATAGTTCAGGGAGAAACCAACACCGCCCTTGACGCCTTCAATCTTGAAGCCGATCTGGGTATTGTCAATTTTCCATTTTGGCATTTGCGCACTGCGGATACCAATAGACCCCGGTGCAAAGTCTGTGGCCGCGAGACCCGTGGTCCCCGGCACCGGAAGCCCGGCAAAGTTGGCCACGGTACAGCCATTATCCCAACAGTTTTTCATGCCGCGAAAGAAACCGCCCGCACCAAGTATCTGATAAGGCGTACCGCCCTGCCCCAGTGAATTGGGCCGGAATTTATCAAAATTCCACACCAGATTCAGGTTCAGATCGTCAAAGCTGCCCACCGCACCCATGCGATAATCCATGTTCAATATCCATTGGGGAATCCGGATGTCTTCCAATTCGTCATAGATATTCTGGCGCGAGAAATCCACCGGATTGATCACATCCAGAACCCGGAACAGGTCCGTACGGCCCCAGACGACTTGCTGGCGGCCCAGACGAATATTCAGCTCATGGCCGTTTGAAAAAGGAATGCTGCCATC
>DRKK01000360.1 GCA_011051815.1 Sphingomonadales bacterium
CGGACAACCAGCCCCGGCGCGGCTTTTGAAGAATGCCGCATCAAATTTCTCTTTCTGCGCATCAAGCCCTGCATCTACTGATCTTCTGTCAAATCTGTCCTGGTCATTTCTCAGGGCATTCCCGCGCGAATAATAAGAAAAAGCCTCTTCAAATTCTTCGCTGTCTTCAAGATCCTTACCCAGCGCAAAACACAGATGTATTTTATCATCTATAGATGTGGACGGGTTCGCTTCCCGGTCGCGCATCTGTTGGCGTTCTTCCAGTGAAAAGCGATAAGTTTTCAAGTTTGCCAGAGACCAGAAGGCATCACCATAATCAGGTTTAATCCGATAGCTGCCCTGATAAGCCGCAACGGCATCATCAACACGCCCCACAGTTTTCAGGGCATGGCCCTGCATCAGTTGAATTTGATGATTATCCGGCGTTATTTTCAGGATATTCTCAAAAGTGCCAATGGCCGCCTCAAAATCTCCCGTGGCCTGCAGGGCATTACCCAGACAGCTTTGGAAATCTGTATTATCGGGGTCCGTTCTCAGCAGTATTTGCGCCTGTTCCAAGGCTTTGTGAAATTTTTGCCTCTTTTGTAAAATATGAACATAATCCAGTCGTGCGCGTCTGAAATCAGGGTCAAACTCAAGGCAGCTTGCCAATAAAAATTCAGCGTCATCGAGGATATGAAATTTGGACCCCAGTTCCGCCAGCAAGCGCATGGCTTCCGTGTTGCGGGGGTGACCCTTCAAAAAATTACGGCAAAGCTGTTCCGCCTGATATAATTTCTTCTGATTGATCAGGCTGGCAACGGACACCAGTTCAGGCGGCAGGCTAGACAGCCAGGCCAGATGCTGCTGTGCCTCCTGACGCTTTGCATAGCTGGGTTCCTTGATCAAGGCCTCCCAACTGCCAAAAAGGGCCGGGTTCAACGCAACCGCTTTTTCAAGAGCCGCGATCGCCTGTGCGGGTTGGCTGAGGGCCTGATAAATATAACCCTGTTCCTGATTGGCACGGCCATGATCCGCCTCACTTGCCAGCACCTGTTCAATAGTCGTCAGGGCTTGCATATATTTTTTCTGCTTACGTAGGCAGACAGCCAGACTATAAAGCCCTTCAATATGACCCGGATTATCCGATAATAATTTGTCGAAAAGAGCAGAGGCTTCAGAAAAATTTCCCCGCTGTATCAACAGCTGGCCTTGATAAAGCATATTGTCCAGCACTGAATTTTCAGATTTTTCGGTCAAATGTATGTCCTTGCAATTTTAATGGTATTTCTAGCATGACTTATGGGGGGCATTCAAGGAGGAAGGGCCAGTGCGATGAAGCACGGGCCCTTCCATATTTCAGTATGGTTTAAAAATCTTAATAATCAAAAGAAAGTCTAAAACCAATCGTACGTGGCCGTGTTGGTACAAACCTCAAAACACTTTCTTCACTGGCGGAACTCAACAGGCCAAGCGTGTCAAAAGCATTATCAATGAAGAATGTCGCCTGCCAATTATCCTTGCCAATACCAGCAGACAGATCAAGCTGGGTATAGCTGGGTAATATTTCACGGTTTTTAATAACCAGACTGCTGAAACGTTCTCCGGTAAACTTGAATACACCCTGAGCGAATGTGGAATAATCACCTATCTCCTGATGATATCGGGCACCAAAATTTCCCTCTGCTGTGGGAGACAGCGGAAGGTCGGAGCCGATAGGTGCGATATTGATCAATGTTTCGGGAAGATCGGTTATGCGCGAATCAATATAAGAAAATGATCCGAACAGATTTAAATTATCCGTTGCCGCCCATTCAATCTGGAATTCGCCGCCGTCAATTTTGGCATCCCCCACATTGGAGAAAAAGGTGGTATTGGAGATAGAGAAATCAAGCACACCTTGCTGAAGATCCGTAAAATCAACATGATATAGGGCCCCGTTGAAACGCAGGGTATTATCCAGCCAAGTGGTTTTCCAACCAAACTCATAGTTATTCACGTTATCAGTGTCAAAGGATGGGGCAACACCGGGCTTGTTGACATCACGGTTAAAGCCACCACTGCGGAACCCCTGTGAGAAGGTGAAATAGACCATGGCATCATCATTAATCCGCCAAGACAGGTTGGCCTTGAAAATGGTATCCGTCTGTGTTTTCGGCGATTTCCCCGCAAGACCTGCCCCCACATCTTTACCGCCGTTAGCGCCTGGCCCTGTTCCAGGAATGCGTGTCCCAAAGCTAGATGATCCCTTCAATCCAATTTTAATGCTATAGTGGCGCGCACCAAAAGTTGCTGTCAGATTATCCAGAATGTCGAAGGCAACTTCACCAAACTCCGATATTTCTTCACGGTCGAACTGGTAATCGTTGAAGAATAGAACACCCGCCGGCCGTGCTTCGCCGCCTGTATTGGTAAAGTTATTGGGAATGGCAAAGTTTCGTGCGAAACCGGCATTTACGGAACCATCCCAAAAGAAGTCAGTCAGGAAGTTGAGCTGATTATCATCATAATAAACCCCGCCAATGGCTCTCAAACGCTTTTCGGAATCTGTGGCAAACCGCAATTCCTGAACAAGTCGTGTTGTTTGAGAATATTCCAGCGTCGTGGATACCGGGCTGAAACATTGAGACTTATCAGGGCTACAGGTATAATAAGCAGAACTCGGGCCGAACGTAATATATTGTGTATAGTCGGTCTTGCCCTGGAATGTACGGTCCGAATAGGAACCGTTATAGATCACTTCCAATCCGCTGACCATGCCATTCACCGTCCATTGTGTCAGGTCAATTCTGTCATCAGCTTCATTGGGCGAAAAGGTTGATACATTCAGGTCACCGTCCGTGCTTTTTGCCGGGTTGAATTCAAACTCACCCTTTGTATCAAGCCGCTGATTGGTGTGTTGGAGAAGAACATCCCAATCATCATTCACTTGCCAAAGCGCACTAACCCTTATACCGCGATAGGTGGCTTCATTGTAATCATCCTCGGTAAAGGCACCATTATTGGCTGACTGGATATTATCCGGGACGACCCCGCCCAATCCCGGATGATCCACCGGAAGGGAAATCGTATCAAAGACATTGTCGATATAGCCGGCTTCCGTGGCGTTATATGCGGCCACACGAAACGCAAGTTTATCTTCGATGGCCGGGATATTGACATAGGCCTCAAGCTTGGTGCTAACGCCGCCGCTTCGCGTTGTCGATGCGCCTAAAACGCCACCCGCCTCAAATTCATTCATTTTCGGCTTGTTGGTAATGAGACGTACCGTACCTGCCTGGGAACTGGACCCGAACAAGGTGCCTTGCGGGCCTTTCAATACTTCGATCCGTGCCAGGTCGACCGCATATAAGTCGACATTACGGCCGGCGGTAGAGATTGGCGCTTCATCGAGATATACAGCTACCCCTGGCTCACCGCCGATACCGGCCAGTCGGACCGCCGTACGGCCAGAGTTTGTGCCGCGCATATAAATTTCTTTTTTGCCCGGTCCCTGACCATCGCCGCTTACGCCTGGCAGTAAAGAGATATAGTCATCAAAACTGTCGATGCCCATCTCTTTGATTTTTGTGCCACTCATTGCCTCAACTGCGATTGCAACAGTTTGCAGACCTTCCGACCTGCGACTGGCTGTCACAACAATTTCATCCAGAGTTCGTATACCTTCATCTGCACCTGCTTCACCCTCAGCAAAGGCATTTCCTGAAGACCCCAGAATAACGGCACCAATCAACGCTGTCGACAGCGCCGTGGAGCCTAAAATTTTCTTTTCTATAAACATTCAAATTTCCCTTATAGGTTGATATTTCCCATGCACCCAAGTGATATATTTCCAGTTTATTTTACATGAATGTTCAAAACAAACGGCATATCGCATAGGGTTTAATAGTCAATTATTGATTCAAACGGCGTCTAAGAACACCGTTCTGCGGCCAGTTCAGTCCTCACAAACTGGCCAATATGTTAAGCTAAAATTTCAGATCAAAAACGCCTGATCCATCTAGATCACAACACGGCGATAGCAACGACATGTCATCTTGAGGAAGTCACATTAATTTCATCCTTTCTGCTATCTGGTTTCCAATGTTTTTCTCTGTTCCGGCAAGAGAGATATTCTTCCCGCCGGACATAATGAATGGTCTGCCCTTGGCAATTTCTGGACAATCCTCAAAAACTGATTTCATTTAAAGGACCCCCTCAGGCACCGGTGGGGCAAC
>DRKK01000361.1 GCA_011051815.1 Sphingomonadales bacterium
AAATTCAATGCGGCAATATCGTCTGGTATGCTGTTATCCTGTGAACTCATAGATATGAATTTCCCTTTTTACATTTAAAAATGCTTAGGCCATCAATGCCGAAACATGGGCCGCAACGCTTTGTCCAAGAATATTCAAGTTATAGCCCCCTTCAAGGCAAGATACCAGCCTGCCTTTACATTGTTTTTCCGCAATCTGTTTTATCTCACGGGTGACCCAGTAAAAATCATCCTCATTAAGGTTTAAATCCGCCAGCGGGTCCAATGTATGGGCATCAAATCCCGCCGACAGCAGAATAAAATCCGGATTAAATTCTTCCAAAGCCGGGAAAATACGCCCTTCGCAGGACAGGCGAAAGGCCCGGCTGCCACTGCCCGCAGCTAGCGGGGCATTAACGATGACCCCCTGCCCCTGATCCTGAAGATGCCCGGTGCCGGGATAGAGCGGCGATTGGTGGGTGGAGCCATAGAACAAACCCTTGTGCCGCACGGCCACCGCCTGTGTCCCATTGCCGTGATGCACATCAAAATCGATGATCGCGACCCGGTGACAAAAATGATTTTTCCGGGCATATAACGCCCCGATGGCCACATTATTGAACAGACAAAAACCCATGGCCTTGTCTGGCTCCGCATGATGCCCCGGCGGGCGAATCGCACAAAAGGCATTCTCCAGCTTTCCGCTCATCACCTCATCAATGGCCTGACAGGTGGCCCCGACCGCTTTTAAGGCGGCATCCGCCGACCCGGCGGAAAGATGGGTGTCCCCGTCAAGGCTGTAATGACCACTGCCTGGGATATGGTTCATCACATTCTGGATATGATCATCACTATGAACCAGTGACAGCTTGTCCTTGCCTGCGGCCCGGGCTTCGATGTGTATCAGGTCATTAAATTTTGGCTGGTCGAGGCAGTCAAGAATGACCGACAGACGCGCCGATGTCTCCGGATGTCCCTCCGGCGTGATGTGATTCTGGCAATCGGCATGATAGAACAACCCGGTGGACAAAATAAACTCCCCTTATTTTCCCGTAAGACAGCCTATCATACCATAGCGTTATTCTCAATCAGCCTTGCGCTGTTCATATTTGGCTTTTTCTTCCGCCACCAATTCTTTTTTCGACAGCTTGCCAACCATTGTTTTGGGCAGCTCGGCACGAAATTCTATTTCTTTGGGCCGTTCATGCTTGCCCAGCCTTTCCCGGACAAAAGCCATCAGCTCATCTTCCGTCAGGCTGTCATCGGGGTTCTTCAGGGTGACAAAGGCTTTGGGCCGTTCTCCCAGATAATCATCAGGGATGCCAATCACCGTAACCTCATGGACCGCAGGATGCTGATAAAAGACTTCCTCCACCACGCGGGGATAGACATTAAAACCGCCCACCAGAATCAAATCCTTGGACCGGTCGATGATATAGGTAAAGCCTTCTTCATCCATATAACCCACATCGCCGGTGCGCAACATGCCCCCCAACATGACCTCTGCCGTGGCATCTGGCCGTTTCCAGTAGCCCTTCATTACCTGCGGCCCCCGGATGCAAATCTCGCCGCTTTCGCCCAAAGGCATCCTCTTTGACAAGTCTTCCGGATCAACGATAATGACCTCCGTATCGGGAATAGGCAGACCGATTGAGCCTTTACGGGTATCCCGGTCATAGGGGTTTGAGACACATACCGGGGATGTTTCCGTCAGGCCGTAACCTTCGGATATATTCACATTCATCACCTTTCGGTAAGTCCGGCCCAGCTCCACAGGCAGCGGCGCACCACCGGACATACAGACCTTGACATTATCCATGCCTACATCGGGAAACAGCGGATGATTGGCAAGGGCGGTAAACATGGCCGGGACGCCGGCGAACAGGGTCGGTTTTTCCTTTTTCATCATCTTTATCACCCCCTCAAGCTCAAACTTGGGCTGGATGACCACTTTGGCCCCGACAAAAATACTCAAATCCATGACCACGGTCATGGCAAACACATGGAAAAAAGGCAGACAACCAATGATAACTTCCTGCCCCCGCACCACATCAACCGCCCAGCTTTCAACCTGTAACACATTGATATAGACATTAGCATGGGTCAGCATGGCCCCCTTGGGGATGCCTGTGGTGCCGCCGGTATATTGGATGACCGCCACATCTTCCACTGGGTCAATGTCAACCGGGGTTGGCTGGCCATCATTTTGCAATAACCCGGCATATTCCACATAACAATCGTCTTTAACAACCTTGGCTATTGCGCTGTTTTTGAATAATTTAAACAGGATATTTTTAGGAAAAGGCAGGCCAACAGCAAATTGATCCACCACCAGATGTTTCAAGCGGCTTTGTTGGGCGACCTTATGCATGGTGGGATAAAGTACTGTAAGATCCAGCGTGATCATAATGTCGGTTTCGGAATCCTCCACCTGCTGAATAAGCTCATGCTCGGAATAGAGCGGGCTGTAATTGACCACCGTCCCCCCGGCTTTCAGAATACCAAAATAGGCCACGGCAAACTGAGTGCAATTGGGCATGAATATCCCCACATGACAGCCCTTTTTAACCCCAAGCCCTTGCAAGCCTTTGGCCATTTGATTGACCTGGGATAGAAAATCGCGGTAACTGAGCGTCTTGCCCATGAAATCATAGGCAATATTATCCGGAAATTCCGCCGCCGTGTCTTCAACCAGCGCATAAAGGGGTTTGGCGGTAAATTTCTGGTCCCATTTCACATGTTTCGGGTAAGTGGCCAGCCAAGGGTGTTCTGTCATATTCAGCTCATATTTTCAGTTGCAATGGCAAAGAAAAGTTCATCCCCGGCCATAATAGTTGATTTCAATCCCAATGCCTGCGGGACAATCTGCTCGCCGTAGAAACGGGCGGTAATGATTTTGGCTTCCAGAAAATCACTATCCCCATCACCGCTTTCGAGTTTTTGACGCGCCGCCAAGGCTCCCTTGGACAACAGGTAACAGCCCACAGTCACACTGAACAGCCGCAAAAAGGGCGATGATCCGGCAAGGGCGGAGCGCATATTATCCACATGCTGAGCCAATATCCATTCGCCGCATTCCCGGGTCACCTCAACGGCCTGCAACAGGCTTTTCTTCAGGCTGTCAAATTCCGCTGTGTCCGGCAAGCCACCTGCAAAAGTGGCAATCTCATCCAGAAAAGACCGCCAATGCGTGCCCCCCGCCATGGACAGCTTGCGCCCCACGAGGTCCATGGCCTGTACCCCGTTGGTGCCTTCATAGATGGGGTTAATGCGGGTATCGCGGAAAACCTGTGCGATTCCGGTTTCCTCGATAAAGCCCATGCCGCCATGTATCTGAAGGGCAAGGGACGCATTATCAACACCCATGTCGGAACCATAGGCCTTTGACAGGGGAGTTAGCAAATCTGCCAAGCCGGAATATTTCTGGCGCTTATCTGGGTCCGGATGGTGACCGCCCAGATCAAGGGCCTTGGCATTCAACATGGTGATGGCACGCGCGGCCTCGGTCGTGGATTTAATAGTCATCAGCATCCGGCGCACATTGGCATGTTCGATGATGGCACTTGGCCCCGGCCCGCTGGCCCCGACCGCCTTGCCTTGCACGCGGTCTTTGGCATAGGTCACCGCCATCTGCCACGCCCGCTCCGCCGAGCCGACCCCTTGAATGCCCACATTTAGCCGGGCATTATTCATCATGGTGAACATGGCGGCCATGCCCTTATTTTCCGCGCCCAGCATATAGCCCACACAATTATCTTCCTCACCAAAGGCCATGACGCAGGTGGGGCTGCCATGTATGCCAAGCTTATGTTCCAGAGACACACATTTTGCGTCATTGCGCGCGCCCAATGTACCATCCTCATTAATCAGGAACTTTGGCACGATGAACAGAGAAATTCCTCTGGTTCCCGCCGGGCTGTCGGGGGTTCTGGCCAGCACGAGATGAATGATATTTTCCGTCATATCATGATCACCCCAGGTGATAAAAATCTTTTGGCCACTGATACGGTAACTGCCATCCCCGGCTGGTTCTGCCTTGGTTCTGAGCGCGCCCACATCGGTGCCGGCATTGGGTTCGGTCAGATTCATGGACCCGGCCCATTCACCGGAAATCATCTTTTCCAGATAAGTATTTTTCTGTTCCTCTGACCCATGGGCAACGATGGCTTCCACCGCCCCGGTGGTCAGCATGGAGCACAGGCTAAACGCCATATTGGCCGCATCAACAAATTCATAAACCGCCGAGGCCAAGGTCAGCGGCAGGCCCTGCCCGCCGTAGTCCACATCCCCGCTGACGCTGGTCCAGCCATTGGCGGCATAGGCGGCGTAGGCTTCCTTAAACCCCGGCGCGGGCCTGACGCCGTCATCGGTTAGTTTGGCCCCTTCCCGGTCCCCAACTACATTCAACGGCGACAGAACTTCGCCGCAGAATTTCCCGGCCTCCTCAAGCACCGCATCAATGATGTCATCACTGGCATCCTGAAACCGCTCCAGCGCCGTGACCTCGCCAATGTCAATGACGTCCTTCAGGACAAACTTCATTTCGCGGGTGGGGGCAATATATTCAGCCACAGGCAGGCTCCTCAATTATTTCTATTATTTGGGTCGCAAACCCGTGAATAAAATATTATAAGTTTACCCATAATATTCATGGGAACGACAGAAATTAAAACAACCGTTTGAATTTACATGAATGATAAGTGGAAAACAAGCGTATAAT
>DRKK01000362.1 GCA_011051815.1 Sphingomonadales bacterium
CCCAAGCCTATACAATATTCCCCGGACAATCAATCAAAGCTGTCAAACAGGGCATCGATAGCATCCTGATCGTTTCCTGTGGCCGCACATTGTGGCCCCTGCAATAAATCTTCCTCACTTTCGGGCTTGCTATCCTCATCTGCATTCAAGTGAGAATCCGTATCGCCAATGGCATTGGCAAGCACCGTGAGCTTCTCTTCCAGATATTTAAGAGTCGTCACCACTTTGGTCACACGCTGACCGGTAATATCCTGAAAGCTGGATGTTTCAAATATATGGGTAGAGATCGCCATCAAACGCTCGGCAAGCTCACCGTCAACCGTCTCTGCAAGCTCGGAAATTTCCTCGGCAGCATCCATGATTTTAGAGGCCGCCACCTCTGTGGTTTCTATCACCTGATCCAATTGGTTGCTGGCTTCGGGAATTCTATTTTCGCTTAAATGTTTGGGCTGAATACCATAAAGGTCAGTCTTCGTCTGTTCAATATGGCCCAGCAAACTCCGCAGTTCATCCTGAAAATGCAATTCCCTGAGATCAATATCCCCCTCAAGGGACCCCATCACCTCACCGACAATGGAAGTCACCTCGGAAACCTCAACATTGTCCCCAAGTTTTTCCCGAATACGCTCAATTCTGTCTTCCAGTGAAACCCTGTTCAAATTCATGCTCACCTCTTTTATCTTACCCACAATTATTGGAATATTATAATATTCTGTGCGCAGTATAACAATCAGGGGTTAATAGCTGGTAAAGCCTTTTATTTATGTGAGAAAAAAGTTTTAGCGAAGACGAAAACAGCCAGAAATCAACCCTTAATTTCCGGCAGTTTTTCTCTGGTGGCAAGGCTGTTGGTCAGCTTCTTGGCCTTTTTTAGATTCATCTTTGCCAGAATAGCCCCCATCTTTTTTTCTTTCATATTCTCAACAATTGACAGAAGAATATCATCTTCCAGATCATCAAAAATGCGCGCAGCCTCTTTTGGCTTCATGGCCGTATACATTTTAACAAGGCTCTGCAGTTGGAGCTTTTCCCGCTCATCGCGTTTTTTCAGGGCGGCTTCAATGGTTTGTTCAATTTTTTTAAGGGATTTGGTCCGCTCAATGATGCGCAGTTCCACGGCTTTCAGCAATTTTTCCCGGTCATCTATTTCCCGTGAACGGCGATCAAGTTCAGCCCGGCGATCAGACAGCTTCTGTAAATACTCAATCTCTTTGCGGGACGGGTTGCTACTCAGTTGCCGGGATGGGGCTTTCGCCGCCTCTGTTTCATCCGCAGCCTGCGCTTTTTCCTCATGCTGGGCCCCCGGTTCTGCTTGCGGTTCTTCTTTTGCCGGTTCTGATGACGCCGCAAGGGCCGCGCTCACGCCAAAAGAGAAGTCAACAATTTTAACGCCAAGTACCATTGACATTATCACAATGGACAGAGGCAACAACTTCAATTTTTTCATCATTCTATTTCCTTTGGAATATACTGCAATAAAGGTCAACGAACCTTTTTCAGGGTTTCCAACATTTCACTTTCTTCTTCATATTCTGTCTCAGCGTCTGTGTCGTCATCAAGATGTTCTACCGGCACCAGGCCCCGTTCGATACGATCCGCTAGATGGGTGCCACTTTCGGTGATTATCGCCAGTTCATCGGCCAGAAGGCGCGATTTGGCCACCAAATCCTTGAGCCTTCCCTCCTCTGTCTGTGCGGTCTTTCTCAGGGTTTCAACGCTTGACTGCGCTTTGGTAATAGCCCCATTCAATTGCGCCACCAGAGCCGCCATTTCATTCTGGGCATTGCGAAAGCTTTTTAGCTTGGCATTCAAGATGACTGCAAAGGAAATCATTACCGCAATCATAATGATGATCACAATATCAAGGGCCAATTCCATATCAGACCGGTTCCTTATGCTTGTTATATACTTTTTCAATCTTGATCGCCACATGGCGTCCCAGCTTGCCAACCCGGCCCGTCATCATGGGTACCCCGCTACAACGCACCTCTACCTCACTGTCGGCCTGGGCATTAAGCATCATGGTTTGACCGACTTCCAGTCCAAGCACCTCACCCAATGTCATGGTATGCTCATCCAGAATAACCTCCAGCGGCACATCGGTATTATAAAGTTCCCGCACCAGATGGGTTTCCCAGATGGAATCACGGCCAAATTTTTCGCCCATGAACCGCTGCAACAGCAATTCCCGCACGGGCTCAATAGTAGCGTAAGGCAGGACAAGCTCCATGCGCCCACCCCGGTCCTCCATATCCGCGCGCATCTTGATCAGCAACGCGGCATTGGTCGGTTGGGCTATGGTGGCAAACCGCGGATTAGTTTCAAGCCGATCCAGCTTGAAGGTCACAGCACTGAGCGGCTCAAACGCATCACAGAGGTCCTTCAGCATCACGGCCAGCATTTCCTCGACCAGCGTATGTTCAATGGTCGTATAGGGGCGTCCCTCGATCCGCATGGGGGCCGTACCCCGCCGTCCGCCCAGCAAGGCATCAACAATGGAATAGATCAGGTTGCTGTCAATGGTAATCAGGCCGTAATTATCCCATTCCTCCACATGAAAAACCGCCAGCATGGCGGGCAAAGGAATGGAATTCAGATAATCGCCAAACCTGATTGACGTCATATTGTCGATGGATACTTCAAAATTATCAGAGGTAAAATTCCGCAATGACGTGGACATCATCCGCACATAACGGTCAAAAATAATATCCAGCATGGGCAGCCGTTCATAAGCCACAAGACCACTGCTGATCAGGGCCTGAATACCGGACTTCGCGCCCACATCGTCTTCTTCGCCGTCAAAGCCGAGCAGGCTGTCAATTTCCGTCTGGTCCAGAACCCGGTCCGTGCCCCCCATGGCGGCGGCCATATCGTCATCGCCGTCCTCAATCAGGTCATCGCCTTCAGCCCCGTCGTCTTCCGCCATGGCCGCCCATTCGGCCGCAACGGCATCATCATCAATTTCTTCTTCGTCTGACATAATCTGATTTATCCGTTAACCAGCATTTCCTTGAATAATACATCATTCACCCGGGTCGGGTAAACCGCATCATTCACTTTGATCAATAATTCTTCCTTAAGCCGGAACATACCCGCAGACCCGTTGAGATCCTCTATCCTGAGCTGACGAAGATAGGTCTGAAACTGGTCAATGATACGCGGCAATTTCTGATTTAGCTCATCCAGCGCCGTCTGTTTGTCCACCTCCAGCGCGATGGTCAATTTCAAATATTTGGGCTTGCCTCCCGCCGTGTCAAGGTTAACCAGCATGGGATCAAGTTCCAGAAACAGAAGTTCCGTCGGTTCCTGATCGGCCACATCCGCCTCCTGACCGCCATGTTCCGTATCTGTTGCATGTTCTTCTGTTTCATCA
>DRKK01000363.1 GCA_011051815.1 Sphingomonadales bacterium
AAAATCGCCTACATAATGGTCCGCATCAGAGGTCATCACCCCTCCCATTCAATGATATGGTCCTGAAGATCGCCCGCGTCCCGTTCGGATATGGCCCGCCCCTGTACGGAAATTCCGGCTTTGTGAACACTGTCAGCAGTGCCGGAATTTAACGGATGCCACGAATTGAGGCTCTTGCCTTCACTGATCAGGCGGTAGGCACAGCTTTCCGGCAGCCACGGGAAGTCTGAGACCTGATCCGGGGTCAGGACCACACAGTCCGGCACCAGTTTTTTTCGGGCGGTATAGTTCCGGCATTGACAGCTTGTCACATCCAGCAGGCGGCAGGCCACATTGGTGAAGGCAATGTCACCTGTGTCCTCATCTTCCAGCTTATGCAGGCAACATTGACCACAGCCGTCACAAAGGGACTCCCACTCATCCAGGCTCATCTCATCCAGTTTTTTGATCTGCCAGAAAGGGGGGCGTGTCACCGGATGATTTCCTCTAACCGTTTTGCCATTTCAGCCGGGTCGGTCCGGCTTTTGAAATGGGTGACATATTCACCATCTCGGTCCATCAGATAGATATAGGACGTATGGCTGACCAGATAGCTGTCTGGATCATCGCCCTCGGCCAGCTTTTCCTTGGCCCCATAAACCCGGTAAGCCTTCTTGACAGTTTTGATTTGTTCCATACTGCCGGTCAAGCCGATTAAATTCGGGTGAAAGGCCGGGGCATATTGAGCCATAACCTCTACCGTGTCCCGTTCGGGGTCTAGGGTAATGAACAGAGGCGTAATTTCGGGTAGCGTTTTTTTCGGCAACTGATCAAGGGCCGTAGCCATAATTTGCAGTTCCATGGGGCAGACATCGGGGCAGTAGGTATAGCCGAAATATATCAGCATATATTTCCCCTTGAAATCCTCATTGGTCACGTTCTTGCCATGATGATCGATTAGGGAAAAGGGGCCGCCGATAAGGGCCTTGGTATTTTGCGCTGCTGTAACGCGGCCTTCTCTTTTGAATGCCGAACCACTATTCCACAGGACAACGGCGAAAAGCAGGGCCAATATGGCAAGTAAGATCATAATAATTTTAGACAGCGTCATGGTATTTTCCTGCGGGATTGTAATAATATCTTTGTTGTTCGGCGAATTGTCCCTATATATAGAGGGCGCAGGGCAATAATGCGACTTAAAAACTGGAGTTTTAAATGCGGCTTGGTAAATTTTTTGGCACTTTACTGATTGTTTCTTCACTGATGCTTGTCGGCGGGATATTTTCTGCACAGGCACAGAGTTATTCGGCATCTTATAAGTTCCTGAAAGCGATCAAGGAGATGAATTATCGGGACATTAAAATTGCCATTGAAAAAGGCGTTAATGTGAATGCCCGTGATTACGACGACCAGACTACGGCCCTGATCATTGCCGTAAAGAAGAAAGAAGCCCCGCTGGTTAAATATCTGCTGGCCAGTGGTGCCAAGCCGAATTTATATGGCAAGGATGGTAAAACATCCTTAGTGATCGCGGCTGGTTTGGGGGATAAGACATTGGCCGCTTTATTAATAAGCGCCAAGGCTGATCTGGATCTGGCCGATAAGAATGGCACGACACCTTTGATTGCGGCGGTCCTTGCCCGCAAAGGTCAGGTTGTGAAGTTACTGCTTGACGCCGGGGCTGATTATACTTTGGAAGATTATTCTGGTCGATCCCCTCTGCAACATGCCAAGGATAACCGCCGCCGCCATTTGGTTAAGATGTTGGAAGAAGCCGGGGCAAATTAGGCCCTTGTTCTAGCTAAATTTTTTATCGATAATAAAACCCTGATACATATGAATGCCGACGGCCTGTCCAAATTTCAAGGCGGATTCCGTATCGCAGTGGCTAAGAATAATTCGGGTACTGCCATGATTTTTAATGGCAGATATTATTTTCTGTTCCTGAGGGCCACCGAGCAGACGTTTATAATCTGAATTCCAGTGTATTTTGAGGAAATCCACGGCCAGCAGATCCCGGTCCATAACGGTTAGGGACTGAACGTCCATGGCATCAAGGCTGATACGACAGCCGAGACTGGCGAGTTTTTCCCGGGCATTATAATATTGCTGAATATCGGACAGAACATCGAACAGGGCCATTTCCAGAATTAAGGGCTGATCATTTTGCATTTTAAATTCGGATATGAATTTATCAAATTCAGGGGTAAAAATACTTTCCACATTGATGTTAATGCTGATGACCTGATTGCGCGGGAGGTTGGTTTGGGGCAGACTTTGCATCAACTTCATGTCAAAGGTTCGGGTCAGCCGTTGAAATAACCATTTGTCCGCCGCGATGTCATAGGTCGGCAGCAGTTTCCGTTTGATGTCCGCTACTGCGATATAATGTTCAACAAAAATAGGCTGTGCCGTGGCTTCGCCGACAATAACATAAGCGGTTTGATCGGCCATCATCTGAAATATTTCCATATTGAGCAGATTGCGTTCCAACTGATCAAGCTGGATCGGGCCCATGGGGTTTAGTGTTTTTTTCGGGGCGATGGGGTCGTAAAGGGGCCTTGTTTCTTCTGTGGGTTGAACGGGTGCTATTGTTTCCTCAACATCATCCAGTTTTACACTCAGGCTGGAGATCATGGCCTTTAAACTGGGCGTGGCAGCATCACTTTCTTCGGCAGGGGTTTTCAGCTTTGCGGCCATGTCCATAAAGCGGTCCATGTCTTCTTTAAGGTCATACCAGGCGCAAAGTTCGTCATCCCGTCCTGCTTCAATATATTCTTTTAACAATGGGCTGTCCTCAACCACGCGCCGGGCGGTTAGGAACGCCGTATCGAGTTCGGTCAGGGTACTCCCTTTGCAAATAAAGACGACATCAAAATAATTGGTCCAGAAAAGCTGACCATTTTTGTGATGAACCAGCTTGTTAAAGGCCGTGGCAATGGCGCGCCTGTGATAGGGTTGCTTATGCTCTCTTTCCAGAAGGGAAAAATGCATATGGATAGCGCGATACCCTTTCGGATGCCGCTTGATGGTCTGCAAAAAGGACAGAAGGTCATCCACTTGGCAGGGCGGGGTTGAACTTTCCAGATGAGCAGTATTTTCCATGGGACGCATAACTTTAATCACTGTAAAAACATATAAAATAATCTGAAACCATACTTGTCTCAGAAACCGTTGGTATCATACTTCTAATTTGGTTAAAAATTGGTTCGTATTTACATTCTATGTAACCACCATGCCTTTTCATTGATGGAATAGAAGGGGCGATAGTGTAATACGGCCTTTTCTTTGGCCACATAGGGGATTTGATTGTCCAGTACGAGGCGCGCGCCTTTAAAGAAAACCACCAAAACCGCATGGGGCACATCAAGGTTGGTATCCTGTACCACAACAATGCGCATTTGATCCGCCTCAAAGCCCAACCGTTTCAGAGACATATATTTGGCGATGGCGTAATCTTCGCAATCTCCGTCTTTTTTAAAGAACTGGCGCAGGGTTTCCCAATAATCAGGAACGCCCCAGTTGATAATATCGGTAATATAGGGGGCCTTGTTCATATAGCTGTTGATTTCGGCGATCTGCCGGTTCGCAGGTTTGTCTTTCAGAAAGCTCAGCAGATCTTCCCAGTCCGTGCGGTAACATTTTTGCGCCGGGGTTTTTCGGCAGACTTCTTTGGCTATTGGTTTTTTCTTAAGGTTAGCGCGGTGCCGGGCCAGCATGCCGTTCCATTTTTTAAAGGCAATAAGTTGCCGGCTCATGGTTTCATGAGAGCCAAAAAGGCCGGATTTATCGGTTTTTTCTGACAAAGCAACGGCATTCAGGGGCAGGATAAATATCAGACACAGGCACAGGGCGGTGATACCTAGGTTATTGGTAAAAACCGTTCGTGCGGTCTTTTTAAGTCTTGGGGCAAACATAGTTAATAATTTAAGCCTTATATGATTTTTAAGAGTTTACGGCGTAACTATATACGGGGTAAGGTTACTTAAATCTTAAAGAGAGTAGCGGGAATATGAATTTACGACCTAATATTGGCGGTGTTATCCTGACGGTGACGGTTATTGTCGGCGCGGGTATAGCTTTGTTTCTGGCCTTAAGGTTTGCCCAGTCTGAGGCAGACCGGGACAGCCTGATCTGGCAACGTCAAATGTCGGTCGTCATCAACAGCCGGGAAGTGGCGGTGGAAGAATGGCTCGGGGAGCAGAAAAAAACCATCGGACGGTTGGCGGAAAACCCAAATTTAAGAATTTATCTGGCCAATGTAGAGGCCGCAGGAACCACGCAGGACGAAGACAGCCAGGCA
>DRKK01000364.1 GCA_011051815.1 Sphingomonadales bacterium
CGTTCAGGATCGCCCAAGCTTCCTCTATGGGTACAGTAAAGGCCTTATGGCCGATGATGTCGCGCCCGCAGCAGAAGTAATGATTTTCAATCTTGTTGCGTTTTAATTCCCGTTGCATGATGCGCAGGGCGTCCGGGTCATTATTAATGCCCTTGATAATCGGAGCCTGATTATCCACAGTCAGCCACTCCCGCTGGCCGAACTTTGTGACCGCACGCTTGGTATTCTCCAACCATTCAAGGCCGCCGCCGGTCACCTCTATATAGTTGCCCGCCGCATCTTTTCTCAGGAACTCGTCCGGATGATTGAAATGGATCATAATCCGCAGCTTTGTTTCCGGATAGGCCAAATGAAATTTATCGAGCATATCGAAAAAACTATCATCGAAACGGTCAGGATAAAAAGCCAGTTCCTTGGTGCCCATACGAATAGACTCAATCCCCGCTTCTGACAGCGCCGCCAGCCATGCGGCGATATTCTTGTTGGCCAATACCAGAGGGTCCCCGCCGGACATGAGGATTTCCCGCAATTTCTCGCGGCCTGTTTTGGGATGCCGTCCGCCATTTTCAGCCACGATACGGTTATGATCTTTAACATAAGCCACAATGTCGGCAATCTGGGCCATGCCCTTGGCGGCCATAGTGCCGTCCTCGCGCTCAATCTCTTTCTTGGCAATCAATTCTTCCCGGTAACAGAAACGGCAATGGGCGGAACAGGTGCCAACCACATAAATCAGGCCCAGTTCATATTTATGAATAAGCCCCTCTACCGGACTGTAGCTCATCTGATTTCCCGGATCAGCGGCCCCGTCAAGGTCATAGGTTTCCGCCGGGCTGGCCTTGACCAGAACCTGCAGGGGTTTGCTGTTTTTGGCCTGCTCAAAATAATGGCGGGTGATCTTGACCGGCATGCGGGCCTCCACGTCAAGGCCGGTGCCTTTCAGGTCTTCCAAGGCTTGCAATTCTTCAGCGCTATAGAAATTCTGCATATCCTCCGGCACTTTTCCGGTGGTGAATTTCTTGATGCCCGCGATGATCTGGCGATCATATTTGGCATTCTCCACCGTATCCAGAAAGGCCTGTTCCCGCTCCGTTGGCGCATAGCCGTTCTTCTTAACAGCAGTCTGAATGGTCATGAAAAATCCTTCTTCCTTCATTGCAAGTCATAACAATATGTCATAAGATGCCCCCATATCAGGGCCGGAACAAGCCATTTTTAGTCACTATTGCATGATCTTTCGTAATGAATCAACGCCGCCTCATCCCCAGCACCAGCATGTTAATGGCCTTTGAGGCCGCCGCCAGATGTGGCAGCTTTACCGCCGCCGCACAGGAATTAAACCTCACCCAAGGGGCCATCAGCCGTCAGGTGAGCGCATTGGAGACCCAGCTCGGTCTGACCCTGTTTCAACGGATTAAAAAAGCCATTCGCCTGACCGAGGCCGGCAAAATATATGCTCAGGAAATTGGTGAGGCGCTGAAGAAAATCCGCAATGCTTCGCTCAATGCCATGGGCGAGCAACAGGGCGGCATTCTTAATCTGGCCATTCTGCCCACTTTTGGTATGCGGTGGCTTATGCCGCGCTTTCCGGACTTTCTAAAGCGTAATCCCCAAATTACGGTCAATTTCACCAGCAAGCTGTCGCCCTTTGATTTTAATGTGGGGACTCTTCATGCGGCCATTCATTTTGGCCGTCCTGACTGGCCGGAAACGGATGCTGTTTTCCTGATGGCGGAGGAGACTATTCCGGTTGCCGCCCCGTCCCTTATCCAGAGACCTGTGAAGAAACCTGAAGAACTAACCAACCTGCCCCTGCTTAACCTGGAGACCCGCCCCCATGCCTGGACCCGGTGGTTTGAGCAGAATGAGGTATCGGCCCCCGCCCGCGGCGGCATGATATTTGAACAATTCGCACTGGTAACGCAAGCGGCCATTGCCGGCCTTGGCGCGGCTCTGTTACCGCGCTTTCTGATTGAGGGAGAGCTGAAGCGGGGCGAACTTGTCCCGCTCCTTGACCTGCCTGTCAAAAGTGACGAAGGTTATTATCTGATCACGCCCCAGAATCGCGCGGCCTATGCGCCAACGAATGCGTTAAAAGAATGGCTGCTGGCGCAGGTGGCTCTATAATTCCCACCCCAGATTGAAACTGATCAGGTTATTCTTATAAGACAGACCGGGCAGATTGGATTTAAAATCCGTATATTCATACTGCAGTTTGGCGGTAAAATCCTGAAATAGCGGGAAGGCAAGGCTGGCCCGCAGCGCATTACTCTTATCAAACCTGTTGGCTCCAATGATAGGGTCAATATTTGAATAATTCTTTTTCTGATAGCGATAACGCCCTCTGAATTTCGTCCCTTCAAGGCCCGCGATGGGTATTTTAAAACCCACATCAAACGTATGGCCCGTATAATCCAGCTCGGCGGCAACGGCATCCTGATTGCTGTATTTATATCCGGCATTAATCGTCCGGCCATTGCCCAGCAGGAAATATAGTTTAAGGTTGCCGCTATGACGGTTGGCGTTAC
>DRKK01000365.1 GCA_011051815.1 Sphingomonadales bacterium
ATATCTAACCTGCACCTTATACCCCAGTGCCACCTCGGGGAACTCGTCGATGCCCGGGGTATAGCCCATGGCTTGATAAAAAGGGATGGCGTTTTTGGTGGACCATAGGTAGATGTCACGCAGATCGCTCTGGTCCGTTATATCCGCTTCCAGATGGGTCACCATTTTGTGGCCAAGGCCTTTGCCCTCAAAGCCCGGACGGATATAGACCGCGTTGATGCGGGCGTGGGTGGGGGCTTCTATGACCCGGTCGCCGACGGGATGCAGGTCAACCCGGTCGGTCAGGCTCCAGCCGCCGACCGCGATGATTTCATCATTTTCCTCGGCGACAAAGGCGAATTTTGGGATTTTGAAGTGGAAGGCCGGGTTATCGTCCGATGTCCATGCCGCCACTGTTTCCGCCCCGTAAGCCGCCGCGCAAATGCCTGAAATCGCGCTTTTCATGATGTCCTGAAAGGCGGTGGTATCGGCTTTGGTTGCAGGGCGGATGATCATTTCAGGCTCTTGCCAAAAGGATTATCGCCTTTGCGCAGCATCATCCGGATGGGCACACCGGGCAATTCAAAATCCCAGCGCAATTCATTGAGCAGATAGCGTTCGTAACTGCGGGCCACATCGGCGGTCCGGTTACAGAAAATGGCAAAGGTTGGCGGGCGGGTTTTGACCTGTGTCATATAGCGCATCTTGATCCGGCGGCCTTTGACCGACGGATGGGGGTGGTATGCGGTGGTGGCGGCTAGCCATTTGTTAAGTTTCGCCGTGCTGATCCGCCGATTCCACATGCGATAGGCATTGAAAACTGCCGGCATCAACTTATCAACGCCCCGGCCGGTCAGGGCCGAGATCGGAACCACCGGAATACCCTTGATCTGGGGCAGGGAATGTTCGAGCGTATCCAATATATCTTTCATGACCTCCTGACGGTTTTCCATCAGGTCATATTTATTGAGCGCAATGACCAGAGAGCGACCCTCCTGCACGATCAGGCTGGCAATGCTCAAATCCTGTTTCTCAAAGGGCATGGTGGCGTCGATCATCAGGACAACTACCTCGGCAAAATTGAGCGCGCGGATGGTATCGGCGACCGAGAGCTTTTCCAGCTTCTCCATGACCTTTGATTTCCGTCGCAGTCCCGCCGTATCGAACATACGGATTTCACGGCCTTCGTAATAATAAGTCACCCCGATGGAATCCCGGGTCAGTCCCGCTTCTGGCCCGGTGATCTGGCGTTCTTCGCCCAGCAGGTAATTGACCAGCGTGGATTTGCCCACATTGGGCCGCCCGACAATGGCCATTTGCAGGGGCAGGCCGCTGTCTTCCTCTGTGGCTTCGGCTTCTTCGTCGCTGACCTCGCCCTTGATGGAGACGGATTTGCTGATGATGTCATCAGGTTCTTCTTCCACCTCCAGGCCTTTATCAAGGATTATTTTATCAAAGGCCTCGATCAGTTCAGACAGGCCCTCGCCATGTTCTGCGGAGATGGCGACCGGATCGCCGAGGCCCAGAGAATAGGATTCGTAAATGCCCGCTTCTGCGGCCCGGCCCTCACATTTATTACATAACAGGATCACCGGCGTTTTGCCGCGCCTGAGAACATCGGCGAAAAATTTGTCCAACGGGGTGACGCCCGCGCGGGCATCAATCATGAACAGGGCAAAGTCCGCTTCTGCGATGGCTAGGTCCGTTTGGGCGCGCATTCGGGCCGACAGCTTTGTATCGCCGTCTTCCTCAAGCCCTGCCGTATCAATGGCCAGAAAATTTATCCCGCCGAGGCTCGCCTTGGCCTCACGCCGGTCCCGGGTGACACCGGGGGTATCATCCACAAGGGCCAGCCGCTTACCGACTAGCCTGTTAAATAATGTTGACTTGCCAACATTGGGCCGGCCAACCATTGCAACCTTAATGGTCATGTTCTTTGTCCACTATATTGGGTCATCACGATTTGTCCCATAATAACATTTGGCCCGTCTTTACGCAAAACGGGCCAATAAAGCAAATAGAATAGCTGTTGGAGCTTAACGCATGGCGATAAGTTCTGCATCCCGCGTCAGGAAATATAAAGTATTGTTGGCGACAATCGGGGCCATTTCCATGTCGTCGGGCAATTCCATGCCGCTGATGAAAGAGCCGTCATAGGGTGACAGGGATACCGCATAGCCATGGGATGAGGTCACGATCAACCGATCACCGGCAAGGGTTGGTCCGTGCCAGATGACGGATTCTTTGCGCCGGTCCGGGTCTTTAAAACGTTCCAGCTGCCGCACCCAGCGGATCAGGCCCGTCCGGCGGGTGACGCAAACCACCTGTCCTTCCGGTGTGACTACATAGATATATTCTCCGGCAACCCACGGCGTATGCTGAGAACCGATATTCTGTTCCCATATCCGCACGCCGGAACGCAGGTCAATGGCGACCATACGGCCACTGTGGCTGATGGCATAGACCTTGCCGTCAAATATCACCGGCTCGCCGTCAATATCGCGCAGGGTCGACATGGCGGTCAGGCGGCCTTGGGTATTCAGAGTATCGGACCAAAGCACCCGGCCATTTTCCACCCGCATGGCGTAAAGCTCGCCGGAGGAATAGGCAGAGATCACCGTATTGCCAACCACCGCCGGGCTGGCTGCGCCCACAAGTCCGGCATTTTCCGAAATGCCCACTTCGCTCCACAGGATTTCGCCGTTGGTGGCGTTTAGGGCATAGGTCTGATTATCATGGGTCAGGGCAAAAACCCGCCCATCCGCATAGGTGGGCGCACCGCGCATGGGCACCGCCAACCGGGTAAGCCACATGATCTCGCCGGTGCTTTTGGACATGGCCGCCACATGGCCGTATCCATTGGTGATATAAAGTGCATCCGGTCCCGCCGTAACGCCGCCACCGTAAGAGATATTCTCTGTTTCGCCCTTTTCCTTGAATTTATGGTCCCACAGCTTTTTGCCTGTATCTGCGTTATAAGCAGTTACCTTGGACATGGAATCCATGACATAGACCACACCGTCCAGAACCACCGGCATGCTGATGGTGCTGCGACGGTTATTGGAGCTTTCACCAATATTTTTTGACCATATTTTTTTGGGATTATCGCCAAGGCTCAAATGCTGCATCACATGTAACGGATTACCGCCCGCCTGCGCCCAGTTCTTGTTCACATAGGGCATGGGCAATTGAACCTGAAGGTTGGCCAGATCCGCATTTTCTGTCAGGCTTTGCTCAAAGGTCAAAACCGGAATACGCTCTCCGGTTATTTTCTGGCCATTTTTATGACCTTCGTCTGATGACCCGCTACAGGCTGCGAGGGCGCCGAACAGGGCCACACACAGGGATCGCTTGAAATAGACGGTCATTGATGATTTACGCTGGGAAATCATATGCTGCTTACCTTCACTCATTATTCGATAACGGATTTGAAATCTTTGGCCCGTCTTTTGACGTCCTGTGG
>DRKK01000366.1 GCA_011051815.1 Sphingomonadales bacterium
ACCCGATAGACAAAGACATTTCTTTGTGGTTGAATAGGGAAAAATATAGGAGAAACTCCCCATGTATCAGGTCACAGTAAACGGTAAAAAACATCAGGTTGATGTGGACGGAGACACCCCCTTGCTATGGGTGATCCGCGATGAATTAAATCTGACAGGCACCAAATTCGGGTGCGGCGTATCGGCCTGCGGAGCCTGTACCGTGATGGTGGATGGTCAGCCACAACGCTCCTGTCAGATGCCTATTAAAGATGCCGGAAATGCCAGTATCACCACGATTGAGGCCGCAACAGGCAAGATTGCCCATGCGGTACAGACGGCATGGCGGGAAAAGGATGTTGTTCAATGCGGTTATTGCCAATCGGGACAGATCATGCAGGCCATCGGGCTGTTACAGGAAAACAAGACGCCCACGGATCAGGATATTGACGTTTATATGTCGGGCAATGCCTGTCGCTGTGCCACATATCATCGCATACGGGCGGCCATTCATACCGCCGCACAGAAATTGGAGGCATAGGATATGACATTAGAGACATCACGCCGCCATTTCTTAAAAGGTTCCGCCGCCGTTGCCCTGATCGTTGGTTTCGGGGCCGGGGGGCTTTTGGAGGCCCGGGCTAATAGCGCCGCCGAGAAATCCTTTAATCCTTTCATTAAAATCCGTTCCGATAACAAGATCATTGCCGTGGTTAAGCATTTTGAGATGGGGCAGGGGACGTCAACGGGCCTGACCACTATTCTGGCAGAGGAGCTGGACGCGGACTGGGACGATATGATCGTTGAGTTTGCCCCGGCAGACCGGAAAAACTACGCCAATCTTTTTTGGCGCGGGTCGCAGGGAACTGGGGGATCATCCTCTATCGCCAACAGTTTCACACAATATCGCAAGGCCGGCGCGGCGGCGCGGGATATGCTGGTCCGGGCGGCGGCAAGTGAATGGCATGTGCCAGCTTCCGAAATCAAAACGCATAAAGGCGTATTGTCTCATGCGTCCGGCAAGACGGCCCGTTACGGTGATATGGTGGGCGCGGCGGCGAAACTTAAACCCGCCGAAGATGTTGCCCTGAAAAAACCGCAGGATTTTACCCTGATCGGTAATGCGCACCTGCCGCGCAAGGATTCAGCATCCAAAACAGATGGCTCGGCCATTTTTGCCATGGATGTGAAACTGCCGGATATGCTTTATGTGGTGGTGGCCCGCCCGCCGCGCTTTGGCGGCAAGGTGAAGTCTTATACAGATAAGGCAACACGGGCCGTGCGCGGCGTTGTTGATGTGCGGCAAATTCCGCGCGGCATTGCGATCTATGCCAAAAATACTTGGGCGGCCATAAAGGGGCGGGAAGCCCTGGAGGTGGACTGGGACTTTACGGAGGCCGAAAATCAATCAACGGCGGAGATGGAGGCCCATTATACGGACTTGCTCACCAAACCGGGCAATATTGCCAAAGAAGAAGGTGATGTGGATAAGGCTTGGGATAGTGCGGATAAAAAAATCTCGCTGAATTTTAATTTTCCCTTTCTGGCCCATGCCCCTATGGAGCCGCAAAATTGCGTGATCCGATATGAGCCGGGCAAGGGGGTGGAAATATGGGACGGCTGCCAATCGCCGTCCATGACACAGGATGTGGTCTCGAAAATACTGGGGCTTGAGGTGGATGCGGTTAAGGTTAATACCACCTACGCAGGCGGTTCCTTTGGCCGGCGGGCCAAT
This sequence comes from Sphingomonadales bacterium, assembly GCA_011051815.1. Taxonomy (GTDB): domain Bacteria; phylum Pseudomonadota; class Alphaproteobacteria; order Sphingomonadales; family Emcibacteraceae; genus Paremcibacter. The sequence continues at coordinate 1,715 of DRKK01000366.1, forward strand.
TTCACTGCGGATTACGGCGGAGAGGCGGCCATGGCCGCGCTGGCCATAGAGGGCCGCCATCCGGTCAAGCTGGTCTGGACCCGCGAGGATGACCTGAAGGGCGGTTATTATCGGCCCATGCATCTTGAAAAGGTCGAGGTGGCGCTGGGTGACAATAACGCTCCGTCCCTGTGGCGGCACCGTATTACCGGCATTCCTTTCTTTCCGCTACCGGCAGACAAGCTGGACAGGTCGGCGGTGGAGGGGGTTAGCAATTTGCCTTACGCTATTCCAAATATCAAGGTTGATCAGCATAATGTGAAAAGTCCGATCAGCACCCTCTGGTGGCGGTCAGTGGGTCATACCCATACGGCCTTTTCCAAGGAAGTGACCATTGATGTTCTGGCTGAAATGGCTGGGGTCGATCCGGTGGACTTTCGCCTGAACCTGCTGACAGATCATCCGCGACAGGCCGGGGTTTTAAAACTAGTGGCGGAAAAATCCGGATGGGGCGCGCCCTTGCCTAAAGGCTGGGGCCGCGGCGTTGCGGTTCACGAATCTTTCAACAGTTTTGTCGCGCAAGTGGTGGAGGTCTCACAGAATAAAGCCGGAGCAATAAAGGTGGAACGTGTGGTTTGCGCCGTGGATTGCGGTATTGCGGTTAACCCCGATGTGATCACGGCCCAGATGGAAGGCGGGATCGGTTACGGCCTTGGGGCCGTCATGCGCAACCGGATTACCTTTGATCAGGGCGAGGTAGTTCAGGATAACTTCCCCGATTATGAACCCTTGCGTATGTCGGACATGCCCAAGGTTGAGGTTCATATCGTGCCGTCTACGGAAAAACCCACCGGGGTCGGCGAACCGGGTCTGCCGCCCTGTGCGCCCGCCTTGGGCAATGCCATCTTTCAGGTCACCGGGGAGCGGATTACTGTCCTGCCCTTTGGCGAAAACGGTATCAAATTTGCCTGAGTCTATTCTGCCGTAAAGCTGGGAATGACATTTGTCAATGTGTCCCCTAGGTCAGATATGTGACCCTCTGTCCAGTGAAGGAATAAAACTTTCTGGAAGGAGGATGTTATGGACATATATATGCATGACGTGTTGCGCTGGGCTCACGTAATTTTTGCCGCCTATTGGCTAGGCGGGGAATGGGGTGTTTTCAATGCCTCGACCAATGTGGCCAATGGTAAGCTGGCCATAGATGAAAGACTGCGCCATATGGAGACCGCTTATCGAATTGATATTTTGCCGCGCTCGTCA
>DRKK01000367.1 GCA_011051815.1 Sphingomonadales bacterium
CGGTCCGGGCCAGCAGGGTCATCACATCGGCCCGGGCCGCATGGGTGATCCATGTTTTATTGCCGGTGATCCGGTAAATATCACCGTCCTTCACCGCGCGGGTTTTCAATGAGCCCAGGTCGGAGCCCACATTGGGTTCCGTGAAGACGGCAGTGGGTAAAATTTCGCCCATGGCAATCTTGGGCAGCCATTTTTTCTTTTGGGCCTCGGTGCCGCCGCCCATGATTAATTCGGCGGCGATTTCAGACCGGGTGCCCAGCGAGCCGACACCAATATAGCCCCGCGAGAGTTCTTCGGATACGATGCACATGCTGGTCTTGCCCAGCGCTGACCCGTCATATTCTTCCGGAATGGTCAGGCCGAACACACCCATTTCGCTCATCTTGTCGATGATTTCCATGGGGATATAATCGTCTTTGAGATGCCATTCGTGGGCATGGGGGATGACTTCTTCGTCGGCAAAGCGGCGAAACTGGTCCCGAATCATGCTGTAGGTTTCATCAAGGCCAAGGTTGCCAAAGGCCCCGCTGTCCACGCTATGCTCTATGAGCCGCGCCAGACTTTCCCGGTTTTCAGGCGTATTGCCCTGCGCGATCAGGTCATTGATCTCTGCAATATTCAGGATTTCCAGATCATCATCTGTGAGCCACATATCCTGCGCCCGGATAATCTCGCCCTGTGACATGGAAATACCGCCGCGCAGCTGCGACAGATATTCGCCAAATCCAATGCGGACGATTAATTCTTCCAGCTCAGTGTATAGGTCCTGTTCCCTTAGGGCCGTGGCCCAGTTCAGAGTCTGGCGCAGGGCCTCCACATAGGTGGAAACCCAGGAAAACCCGTGACAGGCATATTGATTCTGCTCCATAAGCGTTCGGTCCAGCCGTCCGTCTTTCGCAAGATGTTGTTTTAGGCTGTCTTTGGCCGTTTCGGCATATTTTTGTGCGGCGTCAATAGCGGCGGCACATTGGGTGAATAAACTGTCACTCATCCGTTATTTCCTGCTTCAACACAGTCTTCAAAGGTGTGCAGACCGGGGATTTTGGCGCTGACCAACACGGCCATATTGCCCGGCTTATGCTGGTTCTTCCACATTTTGGTATGGGAGCGCGGGATATCTTCCCAGGCGAAAACTTCTGACATACAGGGGTCAATACGCCGTTCAATCACCAGCTGGTTGGCCTGTGAGGCCTGCTTCAGATTGGCGAAATGGCTGCCCTGGATTCGTTTCTGGCGCATCCAGACAAAACGAGCATCAAAGGTCAGATTATAGCCGGTGGTGCCAGCACAGAAGACCACCATACCGCCGCGTTTGACCACAAAACAGGAAACGGGGAAGGTGGATTCGCCGGGATGCTCAAAGACAAAATCTACATCATTGCCCTTGCCGGTAATATCCCAGATGGCCTTGCCAAATTTGCGGACCTTTTTGCTATAGGCCCCGTAAACTTCCGCGTCGCCGACGGGCGGCAACTGGCCCCAGCAATCAAAATCCTTGCGGTTGATGACCCCTCTGGCCCCCAAAGACATAACAAATTCCCGCTTGCTTTCATCGGAAATGACCCCGATGGCATGGGCGCCCGCCGCCGCAATCAGCTGTACCGCCATGGAACCTAGGCCGCCGGATGCGCCCCAGACCAGAACATTATGACCGGGCCGCAGGATATGAGGCCGATGGCCAAACAACATCCGGTAGGCCGTGGCTAATGTCAGGGTATAGCAGGCGCTTTCTTCCCAGGTGAGATGCTTTGGCCGGGGCATAAGCTGTCGGGCCTGAACCCGGGCGAATTGAGAGAATGAGCCGTCCGGCGTTTCATAGCCCCAGATTTTCTGGGACGGGCTGTTCATGGGATCGCCGCCGTTGCATTCCTCATCATCGCCGTCATCCTGATTACAATGAACGATAACCTCGTCTCCCACTTTAAAGCGTTTGACCCGGCGACCGACTTTATAGACAATTCCGGCGGCATCGGACCCGGCAATATGATAGGCAGCCTTATGAACATCAAAAACCGACAGGGGAATACCAAGTCCGGCCCAGACGCCGTTATAATTAACCCCGGCGGCCATGACCAGTATAAGCACCTCGTCTGAATCTATTTCCGGGACATCAACAACTTCTTGCAACATGGACTGTTCCGGTGGGCCATGACGGTCCCGGCGGATGACCCAGGCATGCATTTTGGCGGGAACATGACCAATGGGCGGAATTTCGCCGACCTCATACAGGTCCTTGATTTCGAATTTACCTTCCAGAGCATTCAGGTCCGTTGGCTCATTTTCAGTCTGTTCTGTCATTTTATCCTCAATCCGGTTAAATTAGGGTCATAGCAAGAGCAAATATGAAATTTATGTTGCACCGCAATAATAATTATATTATTTCTTAAAAAAGGTCTAGAGGGTAATTATATTTTATTTTCGGACCCATTTGGTCACTTTCATTGGAGCAAACCCTATGCCGGACTTAAAAAAATCTGAAAAAGACAGGCCGTGGCTTTTCCGAACCTATTCCGGGCATTCCTCTGCGGCGGCATCTAATGAATTATACCGGACGAATCTTAAGAAAGGCCAAACGGGCCTGTCGGTGGCTTTTGACCTGCCGACACAGACCGGCTATGACAGCGATCATATTTTGGCGCGGGGCGAGGTGGGCAAGGTGGGGGTGCCCATTTGTCATCTGGGCGATATGCGGACTTTGTTCAAAGACATTCCACTGGCCAAGATGAATACTTCCATGACCATTAACGCGCCCTCTCCGTGGTTATTGGCGCTTTATGTGGCGGCGGCAGAGGAACAGGGGGCCGCGCGCGCCGACCTGGCCGGTACGGTCCAGAATGATATTATCAAGGAATATCTCAGCCGGGGCACCTATATTTTCCCGCCGGAGCCAAGCATGCGGCTGATTACCGATGTGATCAGCTTTACCTATAAGGAAATTCCCCGCTGGAATCCGACCAATGTCTGTAGCTATCATCTTCAGGAAGCGGGCGCGACCCCAACGCAGGAGCTGGCCTTTGCGCTGGCGACCTCCATCGCTGTGCTGGATGCCATCCGGGCGGGGGGACAGGTGGCCACGGAAGATTTCCCCAAGGTGGTGGGCCGGATCAGTTTTTTCGTTAATGCGGGCCTGCGCTTTGTTACGGAAATCGCCAAGATGCGGGCCTTTGTGGAATTATGGGATGAGATCACCCGTGAGCGTTACGGGGTAGAGGACCCCAAATACCGTCGTTTTCGCTATGGGGTACAGGTCAACTCGCTGGGCCTGACCGAACAGCAACCGGAAAATAATGTCTACCGGATCATGATAGAAATGCTGGCGGTGGTTTTGAGTAAAAATGCCCGCGCCCGTGCGGTACAATTGCCCGCTTGGAATGAGGCCCTTGGTCTGCCCCGGCCCTGGGATCAGCAATGGTCCCTGCGCCTGCAACAGATCATGGCCATGGAAACGGATCTTTTGGAATATGGTGATATTTTTGACGGCTCCACGGTCATGGCGGAAAAGGTGGAGAGCTTGAAGCGAGAGACCCGCGCTGAGATCAAGCGCATCGAGGATATGGGCGGGGCCATTGCGGCGGTGGAAAGTTCTTATATGAAAAACCTGCTGGTGGCGGCCAATAGTGCGCGGCTTCAGGCCATTGAAAGCGGGGAACAGACCGTGGTCGGGGTCAATGCCTTCGTGGAAACCGCGCCCTCCCCCCTTATGTCGGACGGTGACGGCGGCATTATGACCGTGGACCCAAAGGCCGAGGCGCAGCAGATCGCCCGGCTTAATAAATGGCGGAAAAACCGGGATGACGGGGCGGTGGCCAAGGCCATTGCCGATCTGAAAGCAGCGGCGGAATCGGACCGCAACATCATGGAGCCCAGCATTGCGGCGGCCAAGGCCGGGGTCACCACCGGTGAATGGGGGCAGGCCTTGCGGGAGGTATTCGGTGAATATCGTGCCCCGACCGGGGTTGGCGGCGCGCTGGGCGATGACGAGAAATATGCCGATATTCGGGCCAAAATTGGCGAAATTTCTCAGACTCTTGGCGGGCAGTTGCGGTTTCTGGTGGGCAAGCCTGGCCTTGACGGTCATTCCAATGGTGCGGAACAGATCGCGGTCCGCGCCGCACAGGCAGGCATGGCAGTTTTTTATGACGGCATCCGCCTGACCCCGGCTGAGATTGTTTCCTCGGCATTGGAGCATAAGGCCCATGCGGTTGGCCTGTCCATATTGTCCGGCTCCCATATTCCGCTGGTGCGGCAGGTCATGGACTTGATGGATCAGACAGGCCTCGGTGCGGTGCCGGTGGTTGTTGGCGGCATTATCCCGAAAGAAGATGAGAAAATCCTGCTGGATATGGGCGTTGCCCGTATTTATACGCCGAAAAACTATCAGATGACGGACATCATGGCCGATGTGGCCGACATGGTCGGCCGCCGTCATAACAGCTATCCTTTTTAGGTTGAGCTTCCCCCTGTTTCACCTATAGTGAAGGTGATAATAAGGGAGGCTAATATGTATCAGGACAAGGTTGTTTGGATCACCGGAGCATCTTCGGGCATTGGCGAGGCTCTGGCTATGGAAATGGCGCGCGAGGGGGCCAAGCTGGTCTTGTCTTCTCGCAGGCAGGATGAACTCGAACGGGTGGCCAAGGCCGCAGAGATGGCGGGGGCCAGTGAAACCATGGTTTTGCCGCTGGACATGGCCGATGAGAGTGCTCTGCCCGGCGCGGTGGAGCAGGTTCTGGATCATTTCAGCCATATTGATCTGCTGGTTAATAATGCGGGCATTAGCCAGCGGTCCTATTGTATTGACACGGATATGAGCACCTATCGGAAGCTGTTTGAGGTGGATGTGTTCGGTCAAATTGCCTTGACCAAGCTGGTGCTGCCGGCGATGATTGCTCGTAAAAGCGGCCATCTTGCCGTAACCGCCAGCGTGGCGGGCAAGGTCGGGGTGGCGTCCCGTACGGCTTACTGCGCCGCCAAACACGCCATGATGGGGTTTTTCGATGCCCTGCGCACCGAGGTTCACCGGCATAATATTCAGGTCACCTGCATCACGCCGGGCTTTATCAAAACCGCCGTTTCTGAGAATGCCTTGAAGGGGGATGGCAGCCGTTATGCTGCCATGGATGATGACATTAAAGCGGGCATGGATGTGACCAAAGCGGCAAAAATCATAATGCGCGGGCTTGTCCGGGGTAAAAAGGAAATCGTGGTGTCTCAATTGCCCGAACGGGCCGCCTTGATGCTCAAGCGGCTTTTCCCCGGATTGCTCTTTCGGGTTATGGAAAAAAAGGCGGAACAGGAGAATTTTAAATGAAAAAACTCATCTGCTTAATCTCTTTAATATTGGTTTTCGGCATGGCCCTGGCCAAGGCGTCCGATGACAAAGCAGCCATAATGGCAGTGATGGACGGCTTCCATGAGGCGGCGGCGCAGGCCGATGAAAAACGCTATCTTGGTTATTTTACCGCAGAGGGCGTTTTTATGGGCACCGATGATTGGGAACGCTGGCCGCTTAAGCCGGATTTCACCGACTATGTCCATGAGCGGTTCAAGGGGGGGTCGGGGTGGACCTACCAGCCACAGGAACGTCATATTGCCTTTGCGCCGGGTCACAAAGTCGCCTGGATAGATGAGATTACAAAATCGGAAAAATGGGGCCTGTTTCGCGGTACCGGGGTTTTGCTGAAAGAGGGCAATGACTGGAAAATAGCCCATTATGCCATGAGCGTTCTGGTCCCCAACGAAGCCTGGGTTGCCGTCTCCGACCTGACCAAAGCGGCGGTGAAAAAACGGAAAAGCAAAAACTAGAAATTTATACTCTCGCCATTCTCCCGCATCATTCTGAGGGTCTTGCTGTTATCCCGCTTGGCATAGCGCCAGCCTTTGTCGTCGGTCAGCAGGTCGTGATGGAGATATAGCGGGGCTTTATAGTCCAGCAGGAATTGTAACAGACGGTGGATGTGGGTGGCTTGAAACAAATCTTTACCCCGGATCACATGGCTGATATTTTGCAGGTGATCATCAACCACCACCGACAGGTGATAGCTGGTATGAATGTCCTTGCGGGCCAGCACAACATCGCCCATGGTCTGGCGCAGAATTTCCGGGGTGGCCACCTGCTCCCCGGCCTCAAGGTCCGCCCAAGGCAGGGCTTTCTCCCCCACTAAATCCAGAGATTTATTCATATCAAGCCGCAGAGCGTAAGGTCGGCCGCTTTTAATCTTTTCCTGCCGTTCTGCATTGCCGAGCTTGCGGCAGGTGCCGGGATAGAGGGGGCCCTCATGGCTATGAGGGGCGCGGCCACTATCTTCTATTTCTTGGCGAATGTCCTTTCGGCTACAGAAACAGGGAAACAGCAGACCTTTTGCGGCCAATATATCCAGCGCGGCAGTATAATCATCCATATGGTCCGATTGGCGGCGCACGGGTGTTTCCCACTTCAGGCCAAGCCATGTCAGATCTTCATATATGGCATCCTCAAAATCCGGCTTGCACCGTCCCTGATCAATATCTTCGATCCTGAGCAGGAATTTTCCGCCATGGGCCTGCGCAAAGTCATGGGCGCGCCGGGCGGAATAGGCATGACCCAGATGCAGGTGACCCGTGGGGCTGGGGGCAAAACGGGTGATGATATGCGGGGATATATTCATGGCGCCGCCGAATGGTTCTTGTTGTGACTTACGTCGGCATGATAGCGCAGATTTTGGCCCAAGTACATCGGGCGGCCCGAAGACCGCCCGTATTATCCAAACAGGATAGGATTATATTATTATTTCCGCCGTTTTTTCATCAGCCCCAGTCCCATCAAACCCAGACCAAGCAAGGCAAGAGGAGCGGGCTCTGGCACATTGGTGGTGCGCAGGCTTTGGCTTATAACACCATTGTTGGCATTGAGGGCGACGAATTGGGACGCTGCCGGTGCATAAGAGTGAAAGAATAGAAATTGTTCATCATTGGAAAAATCAATGGGGGCTGCGCTTACCATCTTATAATAGTTAGCATATAGGTCATCCGCAAAGAAGGAGCTGAAAGACCCCGCAGTTGTCCCAAACATGGTATTCCATAATGTAGGCGAAAGCTGTTCACCAGACCATCCGAGCTGTTCGCTGAAGACGTCAAATTCTGACCGGGCTCTGGTATTGGTAGATACGGCGAAAGAAAAAACAGCAATTTCTGAGGGTTCTGGAATAATATCCAGAGAATACTCAAGGCCAA
>DRKK01000368.1 GCA_011051815.1 Sphingomonadales bacterium
ATTTTGCCGTCCGGTACCAGTCGGGTAATTCCTTGTGGGGAATATTGGGCAGGAAGGAAACCTGCTCAGAAATATTCAACTGTCGGGCTAGGTTTTTCAATTCCCCCTCCAGCTCTCCCGCGCCGATGATCACCAGCTTCTCACCGGGAAGGTTTTTCAAGGCTTGCAGGATAAAGAGATGTCCTTTAAGGGGAACCAGATTGCCGACGGTCAGGATATGGTCATTGCTGATTTTGCCGTCCGCGTTAAACTGCGTTCGGTCAACGCCGTTCATGATGACGGTTAATTTGTCCTCTGCAACCCCGTGATCAATCAAGCGGTCTTTCAGGGCGTGGCTGACGCAGATCACTTTTGCCGCATAGTCTATGGCCGCCAGAATATCTTTTTTCGGCCCATCCTGTTCCATCCAGAAGTTAACATCGCTGCCCCGCGCGGTCAGAATCAGCGGCTTGCCGTGAGCTTTAGCCAGCTGGAAGGCCGCCACCCCGTCAGGATAGAGATAATGCCCATCCACCAGATCAAAGTCTATATTCTGCTGCCCAATGATCTTTCGGGCCGCCGATGTCATGGCCTGTGCGCTATTGATGATATTGGTGCCGGGAAGGGTCATATAGCGGGGGTGATAGACCGGGACGTCACCCTGATGCTCGCTCGGCGGCACTTGATTATAGCGGTGAAAGCGGCTGCGGGGATTTAGGCCGAGGAGCGGGGCATATTGCACCGGGGCAATGACACTACGGGACGTTCCATCAATTTGATCGAAATGGTCCATACGGCTTTTGACAAAAATGCCGTGCCGAGGGTCCACGGCGTTGGGATAGAGCGATGTGAAGGTGAGAACCCGCAAGGTCTTTCCTTAACTTTGCCGGGACAGGAATTGATCAAACATCATCAATGTCCACAGCGGTGCGCTGTAATCCCTGAGCCCGTTTTGATGGTGGTCCACCAGCGTGCAGAGATAATCTGTTTCAAAAAAGCCACTGCCCATCATGCGTTCGCTGAGGACAGAATCCCGGATATTCTGTTTCAATTCATTTCGGAACCATTTGCCCAGCGGCACGCCGAAGCCCATTTTTGGCCGATAGAGAATATCATTGGGCAGCCGGCCTTCCAATGATTTCTTGAAGATATATTTGCCCTCACCGCCCTGAAGCTTGAAATGGGAGGGCAGGGTTGCGATCCATTCCACCAGTTCATGGTCGAGGAGCGGCACCCGAACCTCCAGAGAATGGGCCATGGATGCCCGGTCAACCTTGGTCAATATATCACCGACCAAATAGGTCTTGATGTCAATATATTGCAGGACGGACAGGGGGTCATCACTGCCGGATTCGGCACCGTATTTATTGAACAGAGACAGGGTATTATAGCCCTGAAGATCGCTTTTCAGGCTGGGGCTGAATAATTTATTCCGCATGTCGCCTTTCAGGATTGAGACCCCGTGGAAATAGCTTTCCACATGATCGCGCGCCAATCCCTGAAAGGTTGTTTTGGCCCGGAACATGCGCGGTGCCCAGTCGGCCTTGGGATAGGCGGCCCCCAGAAAACCAAACAGGGGCTTGCGGATGCTTTCGGGGAAAATGCCGCGTATCTTCTGTTCAAACATCTGCAATTGATAGCGCCGGTATCCGGCCAGGTTTTCATCGCCGCCGTCCCCGGACAGGGCCACGGTCACCTTTTCCCGGGCCAGCTCGCAGACCCGGTAAGTAGGCAGGGCGGAGCTGTCCGCATAAGGCTCGTCATAAATATCAATCAGCTTGTCCACCAGTGAATAATCCCCCGGGTCTACCACCCGGGACCAATGGTTGGTTTTATAGCGGGCGGCGACCCGTTCCGCATAGTCGGTCTCATTGAATTTGGGGTCGGAAAAGCCGATGGAACAGCTGTTGACCGGCCCATCACTATTGTCGGCCATATCGGCGACAACCGCGCCGCTGTCCACGCCGCCTGACAGAAATGCTCCCAGCGGCACATCGGCCACCATGCGGATTTTTGTTGCCTCCTGTACCCGTGCGGCCAATTCATCGCGGGCATCTTCAAAGCTGCCCTGATAATCGCCGGTGAATTGCAGGGACCAATATTGGCTTTTTTCCTGCCGCCCGCTCTGCAAATCAATGAGAATGCTGTGACCCGGTTCCAGCTTATAGACATTCTTGTATATGGTATGGGGTTCGGCCACATAGCCAAGGGCGAAATAATCCTCCATACTTTCCTTGCGCAGGTTGCGCTGAAAATCAGGATGAGCTGTTAAAGCTTTCAGCTCTGATCCGAACAGGATGGTTTTTTCACCGACGGGAGCATAAAACAGCGGCTTGATACCGAGCCGGTCGCGGGTCATGAAAACCTGTTTTTTGCGTTTGTCATAAATCACATAGGCGAACATGCCCCGGATACGTTTAACACTGTCCGGTCCCCAGGCGTGATAGGCATTGAGGATAACCTCCGTATCACAGCGGGTTTTGAATTTATAGCCCTTACCCTCAAGCTCTTTGCGGATTTCAACGAAGTTATAAATTTCACCGTTATAGACGATGGTTACATCTTCGCCTGCCGAGCTCATGGGTTGCTGGCCGCTTTTCAGGTCGATGATCGACAGTCGGCGATGGCCAAGGCCGACCCCGTCCGCTATATATATTCCAGCCTCATCGGGACCACGATGGATGATGGCATCTGTCATTTGTTTGATGATTGCCTGATCAACTTTTCCGTTGAGTGAGGTAATTATACCGGCTATGCCACACATATTTCAGGGGGTTCCACTGTGTTGGGTTATCTTTGTGACTAGTTTTAGCGACAATAATTTAAAAGTCCTTTAATGTCAGGCAAAAAAAATGCTCCGGTAAAAACCGGAGCAGTTGGAAGATATCAGGTGATCAGGGGCGGAGCCCCTTGATGTTCCTAATATGAGATAAAAAGGGTCATAGGCTGTTACGCTTTCTGAGCAAAATGGCACCGTAAAACAGGGCGGCGGCAATGCTCAGCCCGATCCAGAAGGCAGGGTCGACGGCGGAGCGGATGATGTCCATGGTTGAGCTTGGGTCAAAGCTTGAAAAGCTGCTGCCAAAACCACCCTCATTTTTCAGGATATGGGCTCCCATCAGGCGCATGCCAATGAAGCGGATCAAATATTCCGAATGGAAAAACAGACCTTCGACCAGCGCGAGCAGGGCCACCGGTATGGTTGCGACCAGCAACGGTGTCCGCTTGGCGATGACAGAGGCCAGCATGAACCAGGCGAATACGGGCAGCGCCCACAGGCTGAACATGGCCATATAAATGATCTCGTTAATGACCAGCATGGGCATATTGGTTGAGGCCCACAGCAGGTTCCATGCGCTATAATCGGTGCTAATGGTATAGAAGCTGCCGACGATCAACAGAAATACCTGAAAGATAAGGGTAAACCCGATGGCGACCACGGGAATGACCACTGTCACGGTCAGTATTTTTGATAGAATGGTCTGAAAATCTGATACGGGCATGGACTTCCAAAACAGGATACTATTGTCTTTTCGCTCGTCATACAGGGAGCCGAGGGCGGTAAAGACCATGCAGAACCAGACGCCAATCATAATTGGCACAGAGGAGGCCAGCAGAAGATGGTTGATATTCCGGCTTAATTCCTCTGCATCCTGCGCGGACATCTTGTCAATGATTTCCCCGAGGGTAAAAGAGTTCCCGTCAACATGAATGGCGGCCCCAAACAGGCCCATGCTGATAATGATCAGAACCATGGACAGGCCGGTGATGATCAGCGGCGTCATGAAAATGGCCCGGCGGTTTTCCCAATATTCCCTGAGCATCAGGGCCTTGAAGGGGTTGTATCCGTTTATTTTTACGATGGAGGCTAACATTTTATTTCTCCGTTTTCCTTACATTATTTTCGGCGTTATTTATCGGCATTTCAAATCACAACAGGCTGCACATGCTCAAGGCACAGGAGGATGAGCTTTTCTGGTCAAAGCCCAGCACAGATGACTTTTGCTGTGCGCTATAGGACAGGTTGGCAATGCCGGTGATCATAAGGATGGTGATAAAACCGGCAATGATCAGGGCTTTTGATTTCTGGCGTAGGGCGGTCATGATGAGGCTCCTTCCATAAGGGTGACGAACAGGTCAGACAGGCTGATTCGGCTCACCTCACCAAGCTCGGCAAGTTCAGCACGGGACCGGCCATTAAAAATAAAGGATGTGCGTCCCAGTAGGCTTTGCTCTGATACCGGCGACAAGGCCCGGGCGGCATCATTATTTTCCGGCGCGGGGTTCAGCACCATCCACTGATTGGAAATATCTTCCATATCGGCGGTCAGGACCAGTTCCCCGTCCCGGATGAAGACCACCTGAGAGAGGATATTTTCAATCTCATCCACCTGATGGGTGGTGATCAGAATGGTCCGGTCTTCATCGAAGAAATCTTCCAGAAGTTGATGGTAGAATTTCTTGCGGTAAATAATGTCCAGCCCCAACGTGGGCTCGTCCAGCACCAGTATTTTGGCATCAATGGACATGATCAGGGCCAGATGAACCTGAACAACCATGCCTTTGGAAAGCTGGCGGACTTTTTTATCCAGAGGAACGCTGGTCCCGGCGAGGAAGCCAAGCGCCTTTTGCCGGTTAAAGCTGGGGTGGACCCCTTCGACAAAGTCAATGGCTTCGGACACTTTGATCCATTTGGGCAGGGTCGCCACGTCAGAGATAAAGCAGATCTCCTTCATCATCTCATCACGCTGGCTATAGGGGTCAAAGCCCAGAACATCTAGGTCGCCGTCATAGGCGCTGAGGCCCAGAATGCTGTTCAGCAGGGTTGTCTTGCCTGCGCCGTTAGCACCAATGATGCCGACGATCTGCCCTTTCTGGATGGTCAGATCCACATTTTTCAATGCTTGAAAAGAGCCATAGGACTTGCTGAGGTTATGGGCGGTAATAATATTTGTCATGGCTTAATCCTTATCTTTACCGGTGGCGGATTCGATCAGTTGTTTGGCATCAAGACCCAAAAGGGAAATGCGTTTGATGATTTCCGGCCATTCTTGTTCAAGAAATTTTTTCTGTTCTGCGTTCAGCAGGTTTTTTCTGGCACCTTCAAGAATAAACATTCCAAGCCCTCTCTTTTTTTCTACCAGTCCCTCATCCACCAGCTCGGCATAGGCTTTAGAGGCGGTGATGGGATTTATTTGATAATCGGCGGCGACTTTCCGTACGGAAGGGAGGGCCTCGCCCTCATTCAGTATCCCGTCAATTATCATTGCCATGATCTGCTCTTTCAGTTGCAGATAGATTGGCTGATCATTTTTCCACTGTGTAGCCACGGTAAATTCCTATCTATAAAGTTGGCACATTAACTGTTGTGGTGTTTAAGTGTTGTACAAACATAGTACACTAGATCAATGAGAGTCAAGAGTTAATTATTTTTTTTGAAATCCCACTGTGTTATATTGGCCAGATTCCCGCAGGGGGGAATGCCCGGATAAAGAGAAACAAAGGAAAAAAAATGAAAATAACAACAATAAAAACACCCGGAATTTTATCAAATCTCAAGCCCCTGATATTTGGTTTTTTTATAGCATTATCCCTTTTGGTGACCGCCTGCGCCGCCGAAAAAGAATCGGTTGATCTGATCGTTCAGGGCCGTTATGTGGTGACCATGACCCCGGAAAATCCGGTGATTGAAAATGGGGCTGTGGCCGTGAAGGACAGTGTGATCGTGGCCGTGGGAACCGCAGACGACATCGGGGCTAAATACACCGCAAAGACGAATATTTCCGGCCAGGACCGGATATTGATGCCCGGGTTGATCAATGGTCATACCCATACGGCCATGGTGTTGTTTCGGGGCATGGCCGATGATCTGGCACTGATGCCGTGGTTGCGCAATTATATCTTTCCCATGGAAGGACAGTTTGTTGACTCGGAATTTATTGATGTGGGTATGAAGCTGGCCTGCCTTGAAATGATCCGGGGCGGGACAACCACTTTTGTGGATATGTATTTCTATCCCGACCGGGAAGCGGATGTGATTGAGGCCTGCGGCTTGCGGGCCATTGTTGGCTCCCCGTCCATTGATTTCCCAAGCCCTGGTTTTAAGGGATGGGACGATTCCTACGGCGCGGCGGTGAAATTCGTCAAGGAACGTAAAAGTAAATCCGGGCGGGTCATTCCGGCCTTTGCCCCCCATGCGCCCTATACGGTTTCAGCGGAACATATGGCTGATCTGGCGAAAACGGCCAAAGCATTAAAAGCCCCGATCACCACCCATCTGTCCGAGGACCGGGCGGAGCTTGATCAAATCAAGGAACGTTATGGTACGACCCCGATCCAGCATGTGAAGAATTTGGGTCTGTTGGATAATTGGTTGATAGCCGCCCATGTGGTGCATCCGACCGCAGCGGAAATCAAGCTGTTGGCAAAATACAAGATCGGGGTCATTCATAATCCCACGTCAAACCTGAAAACGGCGGCGGGTATTTCGCCGGTACCTGAAATGCTCAAAGCGGGCGTGCGGGTTGGCTTGGGGACCGACGGGGCGGCGTCCAACAATGACCTGAATATGTGGGAGGAAATCCGCCTTGCGGCCCTGCTGCATAAGGGGGTTAATTATGACGCGACGTTAATGCCCGCAGAAACAGTTCTGAGAATGGCCACCATCGGCGGGGCCGAGGCTATCCGTCTGGATAAACTGGTGGGTGATATTGTGGTGGGCAAGCGGGCCGACCTGATACAGCTGGACCTGTCCGGTGCCCATATGACGCCGCTATATAATGTGATCTCGCACCTTGTCTATG
>DRKK01000369.1 GCA_011051815.1 Sphingomonadales bacterium
AGGCCTAACCCCATCCCTTCCGCCAAATTTCGTACGGTGATGGTCTCTCCAATTGTCAAATGGCCAAGGAACAATGCTTTTTGCACCTCGCGATACGCCAGTTCACGTTGGGTGCCAACTTTAATCTTATTAATTTTGAGAGGAGACTGTGCCATTTTCTATCCGGTATGTCATATCTGTCTTTGGATATGCTGAAGAGTACGCGTTGAATTGTCAAGTGTAAATAGGTTGGGCTGTCCGCAATAAAAAAATAGGGAAGAAACCATCTATATTACTCTAAATTTTTTTGAATTCAGTTGTTTTAATCATGTTTTCTAAATGACTACAGCATTTTTATAGTAGGCACAATGTTTTTTCATATTTTATAATTTATAAAATATGTTGATTTTTTACAAGTTACTGTTAGAGTCAACCCAACGTGATAAATAATGGCATGGCCAGTATATAAAAATAAGGGAAAACATGAGTAAACGGAAAGTAATATTAACCTGTGCCGTCACAGGCAACGCCCCGGTAAACCCGAAATATCCTTATGAATACCCGGTTACGCCAAAGCAAATTTGTAACACTGTCATTGAGGCCGCGCAGGCCGGCGCTTCTATTGCTCATATCCACGTGCGTGATCCGGAAACTGGCGAGGGGAGCCGGGATGTGGGTCTTTTTAAGGAAACCGTATCTCGCATCCGGGATAGCGGCGTCAATATTGTATTAAATTTGACAGCAGGTATGGGGGCTTTATTCTTGCCAGATCCGGAGAATGAAGCACAGGCTTTGCCCGGCAGTGATATGCTTAATGCAGAAGACCGCCTTGAACATGTGAAAGATTGTCTGCCGGAAATTGCTTCTTTGGATATTACTACGGGTAATCAGGAGGAGGGGCCATTTGAGTTTGTTTACCTGAACACAACCAGGACATTGAGGCAAATGGCCCGATTGTTCCAAGAATATGGTGTAAAACCGGAACTTGAAGCTTTTCAGGCTGGTGATGTATTATTTGGCAATCAGCTCGTTGAGGAGGGATTGATAGATGGTATTCCCATGTATCAGTTTGTTTTGGGGGTGAAGTGGGCGTCTCCGGCAACACCGGATACAATGGCGTATCTTAAAAGTTTGTTACCACAAAATGTCAATTGGTGTGGTTTCGGCATTGGACGCCAGCAAATGCCTATGGCTGCTCAGTCAATTTTGATGGGGGGTAATGTACGCATAGGGCTGGAAGATAATCTCTATATGGAAAGAGGGGTTTTTGCCACGAATGGTGCGTTAACGGAAAGAGCCTGTTCGATCATTGAAAATCTTGGGGCTTCGGTTGCGACACCGGATGAGGCACGGGATATTCTTGGTTTGAAAGCTGTTGCGTCCTAGGACATGAGAAGATGATAGACATTGGAAAGGGATATGCATGTCAAAACGGGTCATAATTACTGGCGCGGGGTCTGGTATAGGCCGCGCTATAGCGGAATGTTTCCACGATGAGGGGGCTCAAGTCGTTATTTGTGACGTGTCTGAAAAGGCCATGTTTGACGTGACGCGGGCGCATGATGGGATTAACGGTATTGTTGCGGATGTGGGGGAATATGATCAGGTTAAATATTTCATAGATTCTGCTGTTTCCCTTATGGGGGGTGTCGATGTCTTGGTTAATAATGCTGGAATTGGCGGCCCGCGGGCATTGGTGGAGGATATTCAGGAGGATGATTGGGCGCATACGCTACAGGTGAATTTGACCGGAATGTACTATTGCATAAAAGAGGTTGTGCCCGAAATGAAGGCCCAGCGCCACGGCAGTATCATTAACATTTCAACCGGCTCTACACGGACGGGACTACCTCATCGCATGCCTTATGTGGTATCAAAAGCAGCGGTTAATGAGTTAACGCATACGCTGGCCCGCGAAGTGGGTCCCTTTAATATCCGCTGTAATGCGATCCTGCCTGGTGCGGTACAGGGCGCGCGCGGGGATAGAATTATTGCGGGTGTTGCCGCAGACAAGGGCATATCCCAACAGGAGGCCAAGGAAGAATGTTTGCGTTATATTTCAATGCGTACTGATATATCACCGACGGAAATCGGTGAAATGGCCTGTTTTCTTGCCTCTAACCGCGCCCGTCATGTAACGGGACAGCTTATTGGGGTTTGTGGTAATGTAGAATGGGAAGAGTAATGGAACTCCGCGTTTCAGATATAAAAAGGTGATGTGAAAATATGGCATTGAATACTCAACATGGTTTCCCGGCCGTTGCTGGTTTTAAAGTTGGCATTCTCATGCTGGAAACACAGCATGTTTTATTACCGGGCAATGTTCAGAATGCCACAAGTTTCAGGTTTCCGGTCGTTTATGAACCTGTGACAGGGCTAAGCTTTGCCCAGTTGGCCAGTGGTGATCCGGTGGGGGATGATTTGATCAAGCAGGCCGTCCTGCGGTTACAGGAGAAAAATGTTGATGTCATTATGGGGGCTTGCGGGTCTTTCGCACAGTGGCAGACCCGTATAACCCAATATGCCTCAGTCCCGGTATATGCGTCGATTTTGACACAGGTACCGTTCATTCTTTCCGGTTTGCCGCAACAGAATAAACTGGGGATCGTTTTCGCCACAAAGTCAGCCTATACGGACAGAGCACTGAAAGAGTGTCATATTTATAATACGGATCGTTTGGTGATTTTAGGGGCAGAGGATGTTCCCTCTTACCAAGATTTTTATGGCAAGGGATCTGATGAAGTCTGCGCCAAATTCAGGCAGGAATTTGTCCAATATTTACATGATCAGAAATCTGAGAATCCAGAAATCGGGGCATGGCTTTTTCAATGTAGTGAGCTTCCCGTCTATGCGGCTGACGTACAGAATAAAACCGGGCTACCTGTATTTGATCAAACTTTGCTGATTGAACATTTATACAATGCCGTCAGCCGGAAGGCATATTCATAAAAGGC
>DRKK01000370.1 GCA_011051815.1 Sphingomonadales bacterium
AGACTTTCGCCGCATTGGTAATACGGATAGAGGTCCGCCCGCCGCCAAGGTCCACAAACTGGTTCACCTGATAATTATCATAGTTGGAAATAAATCCGGCTAAATTCAGTTTGATACGGTTGTCAAAGAAGCTGCCCTTGAAGCCAATTTCATAGCTGTCCACTGTTTCCTTGTCGAACTCAAGGCCTGCATTGGACGCCAATTCATCTGCGTTGATGAAATCAAGGTTGAAACCACCACTTTTGTAGCCGGATGAATATTTGGCATATATGTTTATATCTTCGGTCACCGCATACATAAAGTTAATAGACGGGGCAAAGAATTTATCCTGTCTTTTATTTACCAGAGGTGAGGGGTTTAAGGGGTCAGGACCCGTGGAACCAATGTTAAATGCCAGAGCATTTAGCTGAATGAACGGGGCAAGCTGTGCGGCTGCCGCAGGGGAATATAGCCCCACATCTGTTACAGAATCTAAGTCCAACGTTGACCCGATAGGATTACCATCGGTGCCCGGCAAATTAACAAACGGTGCCGGAATTCCCAGTGGGTGACCGGAAGCCCGACCATCCAATGTCCAGCTTACGTCTTTGTCCTCAATGGAATAACGCATGCCAAAACCGATTTTGAATTTATCAGTGACTTTATAAGTTCCGTTGATATAGGCCGCATAACTGTTGGTGCCAACAATACCAAAATTACTTGTTGCAGAAGCACCCGGAACGCCAAAACCCAAGGTTTGGCGAACAATTTCCTGTAGAGGTCCCGGTACGCCAAATACATCAAAATATCCGGTGAAGAAGTCAGAACCAATGGTTGCATCACGCTGTGTTTCCGCATTTTGATCATAATAATATAGACCAACCATATAGGTCAGATCTTCGTCGTCCGGCGAAATGAACTGAAGCTCTTCGGTGAATTGTTTGTATTTATCGGCAAAGCGGATTTTAACAATATCCAATGTGGAATAATCAGTTTCGTTGGTGTAGACCGCATCGGTTTTGCGATAACCGGTAATGGATTTAATGGTAAAGCCGTTATCCATCTCATAGTTAATGTCCAAATGACCGCCGTAAACGTCCCGCTTGTCATCCGGGTCTTTGTTAAATGCAACAACACGCTCTTCCGGAGCGACTTGTACGGGACCAAAAGCGAATGTGTCGGTCAGGGGTTCTGCAACCAATATCAGAGCGTCACTGTTCAGGCCATCAAAGGAGGCATTGATTTCAAGCTGGTCACTGGCCTGAATACGCAGTTGCGCCCGGTAAGCCAGCGAATCTACCTGCATTAGTTTGTTGCCGGTAACGGTATTCAGGACATAACCATCCCGGTCGGCCTTTGAAATAGTAAATTTGGTGAAAACCGTATCGGACAGGGGCAGGTTAACCATGCCCTTGAATTCTGTATAGCCAAGGTTACCCACATCGGCACTTACCTGAGCGGAAAGTTCCTCACCGGGTTTCTTGGTAACCAGATTAATGGCGCCGGCCACGGTGTTTTTACCAAACAGGGTACCCTGCGGCCCCCGCAGGACTTCAACCCGTTCCAGATCAAGTAATTCTTGGTTAAGGGCAGGGGATTGTCCCATATAGACACCGTCCACATAGACCCCCACGCGGGCATCAAAGCCAATGTTACGGCTCTGTGCGCCCACACCGCGAATGGTCACGGTGGACCGAAAATCGTTGGATTCACTGATTTGCAGGTTCGGGATATATTCGGCGATTGATTTCAAATCGCGAACACCCGTCTGGTCAATTTGTTCAGCACCAAGGGCAGACATGGAGATCGGAACGTCCTTCATGCGCTCGGATCTTTTTGTCGCCGTCACAACGATGTCTTCAATAATGAAGTCTTCGTCGGCAGATGCGGTGAAACTTGTCGTCGCTGACATTGCGGTGGAAAGCGCAATGACGGACGAAACTGTGATGAATTTTCTCATGTATTACTCCCGTATTATTTATTATTAAAACTAACGTTTATATTAAAAATCAAAATGCATGTTAATCCTGAAATAGCCTTATATTCAAGTAATTTATTATGACATTATTGAATGTCATGAAAAATACGCTTAAAGTCTGAGCCCTGTAATATAGCCGGACATGGAAAAACATACAGTATAAAGACGATATAAAAGTCAGAATAGGGAATTAATGTCAAAAGAAACCACCGTGTTGATCGTCTTGGTCATCTATAAAGTTACATTGATTCTGATTGGATTCTGGGCGCAAAAGAGGACCCATAATAATACTGACTTCTTCATTGGCGGGCGAACGCTCGGTCCGTTTGTCGCCTCCATCAGCTATGCGGCCAGTTCGGCATCGGCCTGGACGATCTTAAGCCTGAGCGCGGCGGCTTTTACCATGGGCATTTCGGTGATCTGGATTTTTCTGGGCCTTATCTGGGGGCATGGCGCGTCATGGTTCTGGCTTGCGCCGCGTTTGCAAAAAATATCGGCGGAGAAAAACCTGGTCACCGTGACCGACCTTCTGGCGCTGGAGGGGACGGACAGGACAAGGCGTAATATCCGGTATTTTGCCGCCGCTGTTGTGACATTCTGTTTTGTCTTTTACGTGGCAACGCAGTTTATGGGTGCGGGCAAGGCATTTGCCACCACATTCGATATGTCCATATCTTCCAGCATAGCCATCGGCGGTGGCATCGTCTTGATTTATACATTATTGGGTGGTTTTTGGGCGGTAAGCCTCACGGATACCCTGCAAGGCATGTTGATGTTGCTGGCGGCGATTATTCTCCCGGCTATGGCGATGGTGGAAGTCGGCGGCCTGTCGGCTTTCTGGCAGGGATTAAAGGATGTATCAACGGCAGATCAGATGTCCCTCACCGGTGCCAACGTGGGTTTGATGGCCGGCGGGTTCATCATGGGGACGTTGGCCATGGGCCTTGGCACATTCGGACAACCTCATTTGCTAACCCGTTTCATGTCAATCCGGGATGCGGCATCGGTCAAGACGGCGCAGAAAATGGCCATCTTCTGGTTTCTCATCGTTCTTGGTAATATGGTTGTCCTTGGTCTGTGTGGTAAAATTCTGATCTCTGGTCCGCTGGCGGACCCGGAGCGGCTATTTTTCATCATGACCAACAATCTAATGCCGACCGTATTGGGCGGTATCTTGCTGGCCGCGGTGCTGAGCGCGATCATGTCAACGGCGGATAGTCAGTTACTGGTCAGTGCCTCGGCTATTGCTCATGATATTATGGGCGAACCGGATGAGGGGGAAAGCAGGTTATGGGTGTCCCGGCTGGTGATTAGTCTGTTGTGTGGCACATCGGTTTTGGTGGCAATTTTCCTGCCGTCGGATATTTTTTCGCGGGTATTATTCGCGTGGGGCGCATTGGGGGCGGCCTTTGGCCCGGTGGTGGTTCTGCGTCTTGGCGGAGTGCGGCTTAATCCAAAATTCATCCTGCCCGCCATGGTGACGGGGTTGGGGCTGACCATATTCTTTTATTTGCGGCCAAATTCTGTGGGCGATATTCTGGAAAGGCTTGTGCCGTTCCTGATTTCTTTTATATTGTTATATGCAACTCGAATAAATCAATCAAAAAAGGATAACTTATGACCATAGCTGTTGGTGACAAACTGCCCGAAGCCACTCTTGTTGAAATGACCGGCGATGGTCCGGTGCCGCGTACCATCGGGGATATTTTCGGGGGCCGCAAGGTTGCGGTTTTTTCCGTACCCGGTGCCTTTACCCCTACCTGTTCGGCGAAACATTTGCCGGGCTTTATTGAGGCGGCGGATAAATTCAAGGCGGCCGGTGTTGATGAGATTATCTGTATGGCGGTCAATGATGCCTTTGTTATTGGCGCATGGGGCAAGGCTCAAGGGGCGGACGGTAAGGTCACAATGCTCAGCGATGGCAACGGAGACTTTGTCAAGGCGCTTGGCCTTGAAATGGATGGGAGAGCCTATAGCATGGGTATGCGCGGACAGCGTTTTTCCATGGTGGTGGAGGACGGGGTGGTCACGGTCCTGAATATTGAAGGCCCCGGTGAATTCCATGTCTCCAGCGCGGACCATATGCTCGGTCAGCTATAAACCACAACGATAAAATCAGGCGGTCACATATGGGACCGCCTTTTTTTATACTTTTTTCAGGGTCATGGCCACACGGATCAAGTTAAGCCAGGCCAGCATGCTGGACAGGCCACCAAAAGGGATCAGAAATTTAACCGGGTGGTCCGGGAAAATAGCCATCAAATATAACAGGCCGCTGAACAGGAAAATACCGGCAAGGAACAGCCTGGCTGAAATTTTCAGACGTTTCAGGGCCTTGGCCGGGTCCAATGCATTTGCCTCAACTACCGGCCAGAGAATGGCACAGCCCAGCAGGGCCAGACTGAGCAGATGGTGGTAAAGGCTGGCCCGGTCAAACAGGTCTTTGCCCACTTCATCCATATAGGGGGCCAGCGCGTGGGAGCCGGACGCGCCAATGGCAACGGCCAGAAAACCGCTGATAGCGGCAATGATCAGAAGTATTCTCATGGGATATTCCTCGTATCTATGAGCCTGAAATTAGACACCATAGATACGAGAAAAGCAAGATTTGTTAATTCACCCGGATCAATTCGACTGTGAAAATCAACGTCGCATTGGGTGGAATGGCTCCGGGGGAGCCTTGGGGACCATAGGCCAGATCGGACGGGATGAAAAATTTATACTTCGCGCCTTCTTTCATGAGCTGTACGCCCTCGGTCCAGCCGGGGATAACCTGATTTAGGCCGAAATCAATAGGTTCGCCCCGATCATAAGAACTGTCGAACTTGGTGCCGTCAATGAGGGTGCCTTCATAATGAACGCTCACCCGGTCTGTGGCGCGCGGGCTTTTGCCGGTGCCTTCCAGCAGGACTTTATATTGCAGACCGCTTGCGGTGGTGTGAACACCGGACTTGCCTTTGTTGTCGGCTAGGAATTTTTCGCCCTCGGCTTTTGCAGCCTTGCTTGCCTGTTCCGCTTCTGCGCGCATGGCGGCTTCTTTTTTAGCAGCTTCCTCGGCTGTTTCAACGGCAAAAAGCTCAACGGTAAAGATCAGGTCGGCATTGGGCGGGATGGGTCCGCCGCCGGCTTCGCCGTAGGCAAGCTCTGAAGGAATGGTGAATTTATATTTACTGCCCACATTCATTAACTGCACGCCCTCGGTCCAGCCTTTGATGACCCGGTTGAGCGGGAAGGTGATGGTCTCGCCCCGTTTGTAGGAGCTGTCGAATATGGTGCCATCCATGAGGGTGCCCTCAT
>DRKK01000371.1 GCA_011051815.1 Sphingomonadales bacterium
ACCAGCAGCTTTCTGATTTTTGCCACCACCGGAGCCAGCGGTTCAGAAACACTGGCCAGCTGGACCAATCAGGTGAGTGAAATCATCACCGGGACGGCCCTGTTCACGCTGGCCGCCATATTGCTGGTCTGGGCCGGGCGGTTAATGCCAAAAAACATATAGAGACAATATCCTTCAAATGTTATAGCTTTCTGAAAAACAAATATGAGTTTTTCAGTGAGCAATATGTCAAGTGATCATCTAAGCGGGAAAAATCTTGCCTGCATCCGGGGGGACAGGCCGGTTTTTTCAAATCTGACCTTTGATTTGCCGCCGGGACGAGCGCTGATCCTTCAGGGGGCCAACGGGTCCGGAAAATCAAGCTTGATGAAAATCATCGCCGGTCTGTTGCCCGCCACCAGCGGTGAAATTTCCCTTCAGGGTCAGAATATCCTCGGCGATAAAGACTGGATCAGTCAAAATATCTGCTATCTGGCCCATAAAAACGGCATGAAGCCGGAATTGACCGTGGCGGAGAATCTCACCTTCTGGGCCAGGCTGGAACGCCATAACGGCGATGTGCGGGAACAGGCCGTAAAAATCGGTATTGATCATTGTCTTGACCTGCCCGTGTCCTACCTGTCCTCCGGTCAGGCCCGCCGCGCCGCCCTGACCCGCATCCTGTGCCATCCGGGCAATATATGGCTCCTTGACGAACCAACGGTTGGGCTGGATAGCGACGGTGTTGCGCTTCTGTCGGGCCTGATGAATGACCATTTAAAGCGGGGCGGACGCATTCTGGCGGCCACCCATATCGAACTTGGTCTTGAGGCGGATAAAAGCTCGGTCCTGAATATGGCCGACTTTGCCTATCAGATGCCGGATATATTTGAGGAAAGCCTGCTATGATCTCCCTCACCCTTGCCATCATTGCCCGTGATCTTCGCCTGTCCCTGCGGCGCGGAGCCACCACCATTATGGTCATGGGCTTTTTTGTCATGGTGGTGATCATGTTCCCCTTCGCCATCGGACCGGAGCAGAATATCCTGCAACGGATGTCCGTGGGCGTGATCTGGGTGGCGGCCCTCCTGTCCTGCCTCCTGTCGCTGGACAGTATATTTCAGTCCGATTATGAGGATGGCTCTCTGGACCAGTTTATTTTAAGCCCGGTACCGCTGGAGCTTGTGGTGCTGGCCAAATGCATCGCCCACTGGATCACCACCTCCCTGCCGCTGATTATCATCACCCCCATTCTGGGCATCCTGATGAATTTACCAGAACAGGGCTATTTTCCGCTGATCCTGACCATGGTGCTGGGTACGCCGGCGCTCAGCTTTATTGGGGGGATCGGCGCGTCCCTCACCGTCACCCTGCGCCGGGGCGGGGTTTTGCTGTCCCTGCTTATATTACCGCTCTATATTCCGGTGTTAATTTTCGGGGTTCTGGCGGTCAAGGCGACCATAGACGGCTATCCGGCGACGGAACATCTGATGCTGCTCATCAGTTTCAGCCTGTTCAGCGCCGCCATCACCCCATGGGCGGCGGCGGCGGCCATCAGGTCCGGTCTGGAATAAGTACCACCGCGTTTAAATGCCGGGGGTCTGTGTCCTCAATAGTTGATTTCAGGAAACCGGGAACAAAGGGCTTGATGCGGTCCATCAATTTGTTGAGCAATGCATATTTCCGGCGCAGCTTACGGGTGAACATACATATCATATAGCTTTCCGACACCAGCAGGCTAAGCCCGACCAAAGCCAGCAACTGCCCAAGCGGCAGAGGCAATGGTGCCGTGATCAAACCGATTAGCACAAACAGCCATCCTGTGGCGAGCTTTATGGGGCGTTTAAATCTTTTCATATCCTAATTCCGGAATCTGTTGACGGACATATATATACTCATAGGATACTTCTAACCGTCGAATAGCAATATCTTTGCGATCAAGACGCCTGAAAATAAGACCAACAAAGTAATTTATAAATTTTTTATTTTAGAACTTGTCTAAACAATGATTCAAGTGTAGGGTATTTTTATAAAAATTACTTAAGGTGGTCATGATGAAAAAAATATTTTCAATTACAGCAATTGTCCTTTTTTTTAGTATCCAGACGGCTTTTGCCGAACCTCTGGGCTTGCCGCCCGTGCCAATTCCGGCGGACAACCCCCAATCCAAAGCAAAAATCGCCCTTGGTGAAAAACTGTTCAACGACCCCCGTTTCAGCAGTACCGGTGACGTAAGCTGCGCCACATGCCATGATGCGGCCAAGGGATTTGCCGACGGCCCCCTGAAAACATCAGAGGGCATAAAGGGCTTAACCGGCACCCGCAATGCGCCAACAGTGCTCAATGCTGCCTATATGAAAAGCCAGTTTTGGGATGGCCGTGAGCCTGATCTGGAAGGCCAGTCGAAAGGCCCCTTCATCAACCCTGTGGAAATGGGTCTGGAAAATCATGAACCCATCTTAACATTGGTGCGGGCCGACCGGACCTATTGGAAGATGTTTCGAAAAGTCTTTGGTCTTAAGAAGAAAGAGGCCCTGACCATGGACCATGTGGCCAAAGCCATTGCGTCTTTTGAACGGACGATCATTTCCGGTGACAGCCCGTTCGATCATTATTATTTTACCAATGACAAGGCCGCCATGACGCCCGCTGCTGTGCGGGGCTTTAATGTCTTTCTGGAACAGGGGCGTTGTGTATCCTGCCATACGGTGTCCCAGACCCACGCCCTGTTTACCGACAGCCGCTTTCATAACCTTAATGTGAATTTCAACAGCATTTCCGGTGGTGTAAAGGCGCTGGCCAGACGCCAGCAGCAGGACAAGGCCGACGGCGTTGATCTGGACGTCAGCATCCTGACCGACAAGGCCGTGGCCGAACTGGGCCGTTTCGTTGTCACCGGACAATGGCGGGACATCGGGGCCTTCAAAACCCCGACCCTGCGAAATGTTGACCTCACCGCACCCTATATGCATGACGGCAGCATCAAGACATTGGAAGATGTGGTTGATTTCTACAACAACGGCGGCGTTGTCAAGGCCGGGGACCCGGTCAACAGCTTTCAAAGCGGCGGCATCCGCCCCCTTGGCCTGAGCGATACGCAAAAGGCTGATCTGGTGGCCTTTCTGAAGATGTTGACCAGCCCGCTAAACTGATTTCTGTGAAAATCAATCGTCAAATAATGACAGAAAGAGAAGAACCATGAGCATTATAAATCGCCGAACCCTGCTGAAAACCGGGGGTACATTTGTCGCCGGGGCCTGTCTGCCCCTGACCAATATCCGACTCGCCTTTGCCGACCAATCACAGGATTTCACCTTTGCCTATATCTCTGATTCCCATATTCAGCATATCAAAGGCACAAAATTTGTCCGCAACTGGGATCAGGGCCTGAAACGGGCCGTGGCCGAAGCCAACCTCATGTCGCCCAAGCCGGATTTCGTCATGTATGGCGGTGATCTGGCCCAGCTGGGCACCCGGGAAGAACTGGACCACGGTTTTGAGATTATGTCGGCCCTGAAACATAAGACCCATTATGTTATGGGGGAGCATGACTATTATGCCGACCTTGGCGAATATTGGTCTTCTCAGGTGGGAAAACAATATTACAGCTTTGATCACAAGGGCGTTCATATCATCGTGCTCAATAGCATCCTAACCGATGACCACTGGACCCATGAGCGTTGGGCCAATGGCACCGAACGCATGGGGGTTATGGCCGGGCTGGACGATCCCCGCGGGTCGCCCTTCATGGTCGGGGCGGCGCAGCGAAAATGGCTGGCCAATGACCTGAAAGACATCAGCAAAGACACGCCGATTATCGTCTTTTCCCATTCACCGTTGCAAAAACTGTTTAAAAACTGGAATTTCTGGACCGATGATGCGGAGCTGGTACAGGCGATCCTCCAGCCCTTTGACAGCGTCACTGTATTTTACGGCCACGTCCATCAAATCCAGTATAACCAGATCGGCAATATTACCTTTCATTCGGTGATGGCCACGGCCTGGCCCTGGCCCTATCCAGAAAGCTATGCCCAGGCGGAAAATCATATGCCGCACCTGACCGTGCCCATTAACCGGGCCGATCCCTTCTTTGAGCGGGACGCCACCGGCTGGCAATATGTTGACATCAACAGCGGCAAGGCCACCGTCAAATTCAGCCTGACCGAGAATGAACCCCGGACCGTTAGCTATGATGCCAAACGCGGCCATCCGGTGGATACCAAATATGTCAGCCGCTCAAAACCACCGCAAAACCACTATTAGTCCCGGACATCACAAGGAAAATATTATGCGTAACATCATTCAAACATTGTTCTTGGTCGCCGCCCTCAGCTTGGGAAATACCCTGACGGCACAGGCCGATGAATTCACCAAGGAAGACCTGGACATCTGGCAAAAGGAATTCATGGCTGTGGTGGCCGTTGGCCGGACGGCCTTTACAGACCCAAATCTGGGCACCAACGGCGTGGTCTGCGCCCAATGCCATCCCAACGGGGCCAATACACACCCGGAAACCTATCCGAAGTTCCAGAAACAGATAGGCCGGGTCATTACCCTGCCGGAAATGATCAACTGGTGCATCCGCAACCCCCTTGAAGGCAAGCCAATGGCCCTTGATGACCCCAAAATGGTCGCCATGCAGGCCTATATTACCCATGAGCGACGCAATGTTAAACTGGCCCCCGGAAAACATTAAATAACCAGCGTTTATACAGGGCTCAAATTGATCTCAATCAAACTTACGCGAGCCGGAATCAAATAAAGCTATTTAACTTGATTAAAAAGCCCACAAGATGTAGACCATTTTTATGCATAAGTTTGCCAATCCTGCCCGCTTTATGCGGTTGAGTAATATGTTTCTGCCCTGGATAGCGGGCATAACGGTCCTTCTGTTTGCCTTGGGGCTTTATTATGCCCTTGTGGCTGCGCCCGAAGATTATCAAATGGGCAGCACGTACCGGATCATGTTTGTTCATGTACCCGCCGCCTATATGGCCCAATTCGGGTACGGGGCCATTGCGGTGGCCAGTGCCGTGGGCTTTATCTGGAAACATCCCCTTGCTGATCAGGCGGCGCGGGCCATCGGGCCCGTAGGCGCGGCCTTCACCGCCCTTGCCCTGATTACCGGCAGCCTGTGGGGAAAACCCATGTGGGGGACCTATTGGATATGGGATGCCCGGCTGACTTCCATGCTAATCCTGTTTTTTGTTTATCTGGGCTATATCGCTGTCTGGCAAACCATCGAAGACCACGCGCGCGCCGCAAAAATTGCCGCTATCGTGGCCATGGTCGGCCTTGTCAATGTGATCATCATCAAATTTTCCGTGGACTGGTGGAATACTCTCCATCAACCGGCGAGCCTGATGCGCATGGACGGCCCAACCATAGGCGGTGATATGCTGGCGGCCCTGCTTTTAATGATTGCAGCCTTTAACATGTTCTTTTTCACCATCATAATCTGGCGAATCCAAAGCCTGATCCTGCGGCGGCGGATCCGCTCGCTCAGGATGCAACTTGGCGGGGGGCGCGGATGATGGAAGGAAATGACGTTTTTCTCCTGTTCAGCTATGTGGCCAGTGCCGTGGTTCTTGTTGCCTTATTTGTGACAAGTTTATGGACAAAGAAGAAAGATGAGGCCACCCTGCGCAAGCTGGAGGCCCAGATACGGGATTTAACAGACAAACAGGGTAAAAAATGACAAAGCCAGCAACAAAGGCCGGGATGCGGAAGAAACGCCGTCTGTATCTCATGCTCACCTCTATCGCCGTATTGGGGCTGGCGGTCCTGCTGGTTCTGAGCGCATTGGAAGACAGCATCCGGCTTTTCTATGACCCCACGGAAATTGTTGAAAAAGGCATAAAGCCCGGTCAGGATTTTCGCCTTGGTGGTCTGGTGGCCACTGACAGCCTTGAAAGACATGAGATTAAAGGGGCCATGGTCAATAAATTCACCGTCACGGACGGCAATGAAACGGTTGATGTGACCTATGTAGGACTGTTGCCTGATCTGTTCCGGGAAGGACAGGGGGTTGTCGCCGAAGGGTCCATGAACAGCGCCGGAGTTTTTGTAGCCACGGAAGTTCTAGCCAAACATGATGAGAATTATATGCCCAAAGAAGTCATCGACAGCCTGAAGAAACGCGGGGAATGGCAACGTGACAAATCGGCCAAAACCAAAGCAGGTGCTTCATGAGCGCTGAATTAGGCCATTTTTTCCTGGTTCTGGCACTGGGCATGGCTGTCGTACAGGCCATTTTCCCTATGATCGGCGCGGCCCGCCGAGATGGCCGGATGATGGCACTGGGACCCCCCGCCGCTTATGGTCAATTCATCTTTACCGTGGGCGCCTTTCTGGCCCTGACCTACAGTTATCTGCAATCTGATTTTTCCGTGGCCGTTGTCGCCCATAACAGCCATTCCTTAAAACCGCTGATTTACAAAATTTCCGGAGTCTGGGGCAACCATGAGGGGTCGCTTCTGTTATGGGTGATGTTCCTCGCGCTCTTTGGGGCCATGGTGGCTCACTTCGGGCGCAATCTGCCCAAAAGCCTGCAGGCCCGGGTTCTGTCCATACAGGCCTTGGTCGGCATCGGGTTTTTCCTGTTTATGCTCATCACCTCCAATCCTTTTGACCGCTTGCCCAATGTCCCCTTTGAAGGCAACGGCCTGAATCCCCTGTTGCAAGACCCGGGGCTGGCCTTTCATCCGCCGTTTCTCTATCTGGGATATGTGGGATTGTCGGTGGCCTTTTCCTTTGCCATTGCCGCCCTGATTGAGGGCAAGGTTGACCCGGCATGGGCCAGATGGGTCCGGCCATGGACATTGCTGGCGTGGGTATTCCTGACCATTGGTATCGTGCTGGGGTCATGGTGGGCCTATTACGAGCTGGGCTGGGGCGGCTGGTGGGCCTGGGATCCGGTTGAAAATGCCTCCTTCATGCCCTGGCTGGTGGCCACGGCCCTGCTTCATTCGGCGATCGTGGTGGAAAAACGCGATACCCTGAAAAGCTGGACAATTCTGCTGGCGATCATTGCCTTTTCCTTCAGTCTGCTCGGCACGTTCATTGTCCGGTCCGGTGTTCTCACTTCGGTTCATGCCTTTGCCACGGATCCGGAACGGGGCTTGTTTATCCTGATGTTCCTGGCGCTGGTCATTGGGGGTAGCTTCCTGCTCTTTGCCCTGCGCTCTGATCGGTTGCAGGCCGGCGGGCTCTTTGCCCCGGCCAGCCGGGAAAGCGGCCTTGTCATCAATAATCTGTTTTTGTCGGTGGCTGCGGCGGTGGTGCTTTATGGCACCCTGCATCCCTTGCTCAGTGACGCCATTCTGGGCATCAAATCATCCGTAGGGGCACCCTTCTTTAATCTGGTTTTCGGCTTGCTGATGATTCCGCTGGTGGTCACCATGGGGTTTGGTGTTCATCTGCAATGGAAGCGGGCCCGCCTCAAGGCGGTGAGTGGCAAGTTAAAGATGGTCACCCTGCTATCTCTTCTGGCGGCTCTTATGGTACTTTATGTCACCTACGGCGGCGGCATTATGCCCGTGGTCTGGATGGGGCTTGGTGTCTGGTTACTGTTGTCCATGCTTCAGGAACTGGCAAACCGGATCAAATTATTTCAGGTGCCGCTTAAAAACAGTTTTGAACGGCTGCTGCGTCAACCCCGGTCCAGCTGGGGCATGAGCCTTGGCCATCTGGGCTTTGCCATTGGCCTGATCGGCATTGTCGCCACCTCATACTGGAGTCTGGAACAACAGAAAGTCATCCCCGTGGGCGACAGCATGACCATTGGTGAATTTACCCTGACCCTTGACGATGTTGTTGCCATTGCCGGACCCAATTACACGGCGGTGCGCGGAGCCATCACCGTAACCGATAAGAATGGCAACCATTATATGGCCTATCCGGAAAGCCGGACCTATGTGGCCTCTCCCATGACCACAACAGAGGGTGCCGTGCGGACCACCCTGTCCGGGGATCTGTTCATTGTCATCGGCGAAATGCAAGGAACGGATCGCTGGGGCGTGCGGGTATATTACAAACCCATGCAGGTCTGGCTGTGGATCGGGGCGGCAATCATGGTTCTGGGCGGTTTTATATCCCTTAGCGACCGTCGCTACCGCATTGGCTCACCGGAAGGGAAAAAAGCCGCACAAAAAAATAAAGGGAAACAGGCTCATGCAGTTTAAAAGATTTCTACCCCTGTTTATCTTCGCCGGGCTGTTTGTAGTCTTCATCATTGGCTTGACGCTCAATCCCCGGGAAATCCCCTCTGCCATGATCAACAAGCCGGTGCCGGAATTTTCTCTGCCGCCGTTAAAAGGGGACGGGGTTGGATTGAGTAACGCCGACCTGCAAGACAGTGAAAATATCATCATCATCAATTTCTTTGCCTCATGGTGCGGCCCTTGCCGTGTGGAACATCCCTCTCTTGAAATTTTGGGCAAAATGGACGGCGTGAAACTCTTTGGCATTGCCTATAAAGACCTGCCGCGCAACAGTATCAGCTTTCTGAAAAGTCTGGGCAACCCCTATGCCAAGGTTGGCACTGACCTGAAAGGCCGGACCGCCATTGATTGGGGCGTCACCGGCACGCCAGAGACTTTTTTCATTAAAAATGGCATTATCCGTTACCAACATATCGGGCCGATATATGAATCGCAAATAGCGGAAAAAATTGCGCCGATCATCAAGGAACTTAAAGGGGAAACAGGCTCATGAGATTTCTGCTGCCCCTGCTGTTCATCGGCCTGAGCCTGAATGCCTTTGCCATTGGCGTTGACCAAAAAAGACTTCCAGATCCCGTGATGGAGGCCCGCGCCCAGCATATCATGAAAGAATTGCGCTGCCTTGTCTGCCAGAATCAGTCGATCATTGATTCTGACGCGGAGCTGGCCGGTGACCTGCGGGCGATCGTCCGTGAACAGGTGGCCATGGGCAAGAACCACGAACAGATTATCGAATTTATGACCAGCCGCTACGGCGACTGTATATTGTTTGATCCCCCATTCAAGGCCTCTAACGCTTTGCTCTGGTTGGGTCCTCTCTTCCTACTCCTGATCGGCGGCTTTTTGGTGTTTCGTACCATCCGGCAATCAGCGAATAGTACCAAGGCTGACCCTTTGAGCGCGGAAGAAGAAAAACGCCTGAAACAAATCATCGAAGATAGAGGGTAAAAAATGTTCTGGATCGTATCTGCTTTTTTACTCCTGATTGCGCTTGCCATAATCCTGGTCCCCCTGTTCCGTTATCGCGAGGATGAGGAACAGGATCAGAGTCAAAGTCTCAATGTCTATAAGGCCCAGCTGAAAGAACTGGACGGTGACCAGAAGAATGATCAACTCAGTGCAGAAGAAGTTACCTCGGCCCGCCTTGAGATTGAACGGCGACTGTTGAAAGTTGCAAGCACGTCCAAAGAAGACAAAGCCGAAACAACCGGGATCAAAACGGCGCGCCCATTGCTGGTGGTGGTGACTGTCCTTGTGTTTATGGGCAGTTATGGTTTTTACCTGTTGGTCGGCAACCCCGGCATGCCGGACTTTCCCCTTGATGAGCAGAAAAACTCTGCGGCCCAGATGACCAAGGAAGATGCCAAATCTCCGGAAATGATCAGCGAGGTGGCCATCCTGAAAACCTATCTGGCTCAAAAACCGGACGATATAAAGGCATGGCGCACATTGGGCCAGCTTGAAACTGACCTCCACGACCGCCCCGAAGCAGCAAAAGCCTTTCAACGCTGGCATGAGCTGGACCCGAACAGCATTGATGCGGCGGTGGTTTATGCTGAAAGCCTGATTATCCTCAGTGATGGCAAGGTCGGTCCTGCCGCCCTGCTTGTCCTGAACCGCGCCCGTAAAATTCAGCCCCAAAACCCTGGCGTACGTCATTATATGGCGCTGGCCCAGTATCAGGCCGGTAATGTGGAACAGGCTCTGGCAGGCTGGAAATCATTGGCCACCGACAGCAAGCCGGGTGCACCGTGGCTCGGCGCCCTCAACAGGTGGATTCGCAAGGCCGAGAGGGAATTGGGCGTTCAAAGCACCGGTTCAAGAGGCTCAGGCCCCGCCTTAAGCGCCGAACAACGGGCCACTGTCGCCGATATGTCCCCCGCAGACCGGGCGGAAATGATCAAGAGTATGGTGGCGCGCCTGCAAAGCAAAATGGATGAAAATCCTGAGAATATTGAAGGCTGGTTCCGCCTTGCCAAGGCCTATAGTGTCCTTGGCCAGAAGGCGGATGCAATCAAGGCCATGGAACAAGCCATGAAACATGCACCGGACGACCTGAAACCACAGGTTAAGAAACAGCTGGAAATATTAAAAAAACAAGAGTAAAATGCGCATTGATCAATAGAGTCGCAGAATGGTGACTTCTTCCCCTCAGAAGGACCGGGTGTTTTAAAAATAACCCTTAGCAATATGTTACATATTGTTAACTATGTTTGATTTGCGATGAAAGTTACGACAAATTCACAATTGCTGACCTCTCTGGCCTCTCTGGTTGACCCCAACCAGCGCGGACAGCAACAGGCCCTGCAACAACAGCAGGAATTGCGCCAGCAAGAAAAGAAGGCCGCCGAACAAACCACCAAGGTTTCCCGTCAGGACAATATTAATGCCAACCGGGATGCGTTGCGGAAACTTCAGGATCGGTTGAAAGCCGACAATCTTGAAAAGCTGAAAGCGGACTTCTCATCAGAAGGTCAGGGCAATCAAAGTGGTCGTGGCGGTAGCGTAAACCTTAACCTCAGGGAAAATCTGGGCAGCCCCAGCAGGCCCCAGGACACCCGCCCCGGGCAGATCATCGACATCAGGGTTTAGGCTTCTCGTCCTCAACATCCATATATTTCATCAACATGGGCATTTGCGCCATCATGAACAGGATACTCATGGGCATGAACAGCCATAACTTGGTCGCAATCCAGGTATCAAAGGCAAAGTTGCGGTGGATGATTTCATTTAAAATTGCATTGAAAATATAAAAGACTCCGAAACGTATGGTCAGTTTTTTCCACGCCTCATCGGGCATGGGCGGAAACCCGGCCCCAAAGATATTCTTCAGAAAATATTTGCCAAACGCCGCCCCGCCCAGTAAGGCCGCCGCAAAAAAACCATAGAGAATAGTCGGCTTTAACTTGATAAAAATTTCGTTATGAAAATAAATGGTCGCCCCGCCCAATATGCCCACAAGGCCACCGGAAATCCATAAAATCAGGCCAATTTTCTTGAAAATCACCTTGGAAGCGATCATGGACACCGCCATGGCCGCCATGAAAACCTTGGTGGCCAGATAGACGCTTTCCATTTCCTTGGCATCATAGGCATAGAAAAACAGGATAATCGGGAACATCTCAATAAAAAGCTTGAGCAGTTGCTTTTGGGTGTCACTCATTATTTAAGTCCCACTAACATTTTTGAAAAATCATCGGCATCAAAGGGCTGTAAATCATCAATGGATTCACCAACCCCAATGGCATAGATCGGCAGATCAAATTTCTCGGCCAGCGCCACCAAAACGCCGCCCTTGGCTGTGCCATCCAGCTTGGTCATGATCAGGCCGGAAACCTGCGCCGCCTCCTGAAAAACGCGTGCCTGCATCACCGCATTCTGCCCCGTGGTCGCATCCAGCACCAACAGGGTGGAATGGGGCGCCGTTTCGTCCTGTTTGGTAATCACCCGGATGATTTTGGACAGCTCCTCCATCAGATGGCTTTTATTTTGCAGACGCCCGGCGGTATCTATGATTAAAATGTCGCTGTTTTCCGTTCGGGCGCGTTGTATGGCATCATAGGCCAGCCCAGCCGCATCGGCTCCCACCTTGCCCGACACCACCGGCACATTATTGCGCTGGCCCCAGACCTGTAGCTGTTCAATGGCAGCCGCCCGAAAGGTATCGCCCGCCGCCAGCATGACCGATTTCCCGTCCAGCTGAAATTTCTTGGCCAGCTTGCCAATGGTGGTGGTTTTGCCGGAGCCATTGACCCCGACCATCAGAATGATGTGGGGCTTATGGGCCGCCGTGATCGCAAGAGGCCGGGCCACCGGACGCAGAATATCCGCCACCTCTCTGGCCAGTGCGGCCTGTACTTCCTCCGGCGAAATTTCCTTGTCAAAACGGCCTTTGGACAGGCGCGCACAGACCGCCTGGCTGACCGTGACCCCAAGATCAGACATGATCAGCAGATCTTCCAGCTCCTCCAGCGTGGTGGCGTCCAGCTTTCGTTTGACGAAAATATCACTGATGCCACCGCTCAGGGCCGTGGTGCTGCGCTTCAGGCCGTCTTTCAGACGACTGAACCAGCCTTTTTTCTTCTGATCGTCTTTCTTCTGATTGTCGGGGAGATTTTCTTCTGACATCAACGCTCTAATTCTGTGATAAGGATGCCATTTTCATAGCCTGTTACCCGCGCATTTGCAAGGGAACCCGCCGTTAAATCGGCCAATATCTTCGCCGGGGCGAAATGTTCCGTATGGCCGATAACCGATTTACCCGCCTCGCCAGGCTTTTCCACCAAAATAGACACGGCACGGCCCACTTGGGACAGCATATAGCGGTCAAATTGCATCTGACCCAAGGCCCGCAACCGCGCCGCCCGTTCTTTACGGATCGTTTTAGGCACGGCAGGCATTTTTGCCGCCGGGGTGCCTTCGCGGGCGCTAAAGGGAAAAACATGAAGATAAGTCAGGTCACAGTCTTCCACCAATGCAAGGCTGTTCTGAAACATCTCTTCTATTTCCGTGGGGAAGCCCGCGATAATATCGGCCCCGAAAACCACATCGGGACGGGCGGCCCGAACCCGCTGGCAAAACTCGATACTGTCCTCCCGGCTGTGGCGGCGTTTCATGCGCTTTAAAATCATATTATCCCCGGCCTGAAGGCTCAGGTGGAGATGGGGCATCATGCGGTCTTCTTCCGTGATAACCTGAAAAAGCGCTTCGTCAATCTCAATGGAATCAATGGAGCTTAACCGCAACCGTTTCAGGTCCGGCACAAATTTCAAGATCTTCTGACACAGGTTCCCAAGGCTGGGGGTGCCGGGCAGGTCGGGACCGTAAGAGGTAATATCAACCCCGGTGATGATCACCTCCTGATAGCCGTTATCGACCAGTCGTTGCACCTGCTGAATAACCTCTCCCGCAGGCACTGACCGGCTATTGCCGCGTCCGTAAGGGATGATGCAGAAGGTACAGCGATGATCGCAACCATTTTGCACCTGCACAAAGGCGCGGGTACGCTCCGCATAGCCCTCAATAAGGTGATTGGCGGTTTCCTTCACCGCCATAATGTCATTGACCAACAATTTTTCCGCCTTGTCCAGGCCGAAATCCAGATAGCTTTCCGCCTGTAGCTTTTCCACATTACCCAGCACCATATCCACCTCATCCATGGCGCCAAAGGCCTCCGGGGTGATCTGGGCCGCGCAGCCGGTAACGATGATCTTCACATCCGGATTTTCTTTGCGGGTGCGGCGGATGGACTGACGGGCTTGGCGCGTGGCCTCGGCGGTCACGGCACAGGTGTTGAAAATCACTGTATTACGCAACCCTGCCTGATCCGCGTGGTTTTTCATGACCTCTGACTCATAGGTATTGAGCCGACAGCCAAAAGTAACCAGCTTTGCTTTATTCTCTGGCGCGGTCATAACAGGATACGCCCGTCAAAAACATGGGTCGCGCTACCGGTCATCTGTATATGACCGTCCTCATCCCACAGCATATGAAGGTCGCCGCCGTCAAGCTCAACGGTTGCTTCTTTTGGCACAAGCCCGCGCAGGCTGGCGGCCACAATCACGGCGCAGGCCCCGGAACCACAGGCTTTGGTGATCCCAGCCCCCCGTTCCCACACCCGATGGCGCAGGCGGCCCTGGCCCTGATCCGCCACAATGCTCACATTAACCCGCTTTGGAAACAGAGGGTGGGTTTCAATCTGCGGCCCAAGCTCGGCCAGCGGAATATCCGCCACATCATCAACGAAAAATACCACATGGGGATTGCCCATATTGACCGCGACACCATGGCTTAAAGGGCCAACCGTCACGTCCAGATCATCCGTCGCCATCTCCCGGCTCAAGGGAATGTCCTGCCAGTTCCGGCGCGGCACACCCATATCAACCCGGATCAAATCCCCGGCCCGGGCGGCTTGCAAGAGCCCGGCGGTGGTTTCTATGGTGATATGGTCGGTGTTATTCTCCACCATCAGAATCTGCCCGACACAGCGGCTGGCATTACCGCAAGCCCCGACCTCGCTGCCGTCCGCATTCTGAATCCGCATGAAAACGTCGGCCTTCGTGCTGGACAACAGGGTGATGACCTGATCACAGCCAATGCCGTGATGGCGGCTGGCGATATGGCGCGCCTGATCCCCGGTCAGATCAAGCTGATCCGCCCGGCCATCAAAGATCACAAAATCATTGCCCAACCCGTGCATTTTGCGAAAAGCACGCGGGGCCCCTGTCATTTCCTTTGTCATACTGCCTTATATGGGGGGAATCGGCGGAAAGTCCACAAAAATTTTGAGTTGTATTTGACCCATGAGTTGTACACAGTAATAATAAATAATAAAATGGGGAACAGGATATGTCTCGGCTAATTACTTTTATACTGGTCATAGGGTACTTTTTTACAATTACGGAAATATTTCCATGTGGTTATGGTCATTCTCAAGAATGTACAAATACTGACCAGCAATACATATCGCAAATCTCCGTATTTTTCGACATTCCGTTTCTGTTACTGCTATTTCTCTACCCTAGAAAAAAATATACCCCGGTCACCGAAGAACCTGTAAATATATGGAGAAGGTTTGTTGCCTACCATATTGATTTATTTATTATTATTCTTATCACACTTTCCGGATTAAAAATTATTTCTCTCCTTAAAGAATTACTTCAAATAGGTGGTTTTCCAGTAAGGTCAGTCACCGAAAGTTCTGGGCTTATTTCTATTTTAGTAATATTGGCTATAACGATTTATCTCATGTTTATAATTTTTTATTACCATTACAAACATCTGATGTTAAACAAACCTACTGTGGGTCAATATATTTCGGGCTATATGATTGACGGTAATGATCAGAAATGGACCATTTCACGTGTTCTCGCCCGCTTATTCTTATCAGCTATTGCCATGGGAATTTGGCCTATTGCACTCTACGCAGCTTTCAAAAATAAAAAGAAACATTTCTGGTTTGACCGTGATACCAATAGCTTCCCAGTCCGTATTAGCCATCCAGAAACCTAACCAAAAATAATCGGCACCAGCGCATAAGACAGGCATGTCACCACAATGATTGCCACCAGATTAAGCCGGAAACCGGCATTGGCCATTTGGGGGATGGTGACTTTTCCGGTGGAATAGATCACCGCATTTGGGGCGGTGGCCACCGGTAACATGAAGGCACA
>DRKK01000372.1 GCA_011051815.1 Sphingomonadales bacterium
GACATATAAATTTTGGCGGGTTATGTAAAGGAAAGTTGACATATTTAAGTTGGTTATATTCAGGAGAAGACACATGAAAGAGAACATGATGACGTATTTATTTCCATTCTTAAGCGATAAATATATACAGGTAATGATGGCTTTGGCGGGCCTGAGCAGTGGCGTTTTAGGATATATCTTTGGATCCAATTGGGAAAATATAGCGGATAACCCGCACTTCTGGGCAGAAAACCCAAATCTGCAACTGGCCGTGGATATATTGGCCCTATCGTTCATTGTGACGATGGCGGCCTTTAGCTGGCGTTATTTCAAACATTATTTTGATGAGTTTGAGGCCAGAAAGAGCCAGCTCATGGGGTTTTGGGCGATTAGCATCATTATTGGTGGCTCGTATATATACAGCATGCTGGAATATAGATTTGATTTACCCGCGCAGCCCGGCTGGGTCTGGACAGTGGCCATCAATGGAGTGGTTTTCATATGCTGGCTGTTTGCTAATTTCAGGTATAGGACATAGGAGAGTGATCATGACCAAATTAACCGAAAAAGAAAGACAGAGCGGCAAACAATATATGAAGGAATTCTGGCCGCCAATGATTGCCTATGTGGTGGTGTTGCTGGGCGCGCAGGCAATATTGCGCTATTACCCGGAGACGATGTGGGAAATCCCGCTGGCTATTGCGCCAGTGATCCCCATCGTATTTGTGACCCGTTCCATTGTGCGGTTTATCCTGCGTATGGATGAGTTTCAGAAAAAGATATTCATGGAAACGGCCGTTATCACTTTGCTGGTTATTATGTTTTCCGCCTTTACCTATGGTTTCCTGGAGGGGCAGGGCTTTCCGCCGGTAAATTTGATCGTGGCGGCATCCATGATTTGCCCGCTGTATTTTGTGATTTTTTTCTTTGTGACGAGGAAATATAATGGAGAATAATCTCAGGGTTCTGCGCGCAGAACGCAAGATGTCACAGGCTGAGCTGGCCGAAGCTCTTGGCGTTTCGCGGCAAACCATAAATACCATCGAGAACGGCAAATATGACCCCAGTTTACCATTGGCCTTCAGCATGGCCGGTCTGTTTGACAAAAAGATCGAGGAAATTTTCTTTCCTTAACGGGTCAGGCACGTTAGAAGATAAAAGAATATTATATTTCTTTGCATCAGGAGACAGCATATGCGCCCATCTGGCCGTGCCAATGACCAACTTCGTACCGTAACGCTTGAGACGGGATTTTCAAAACATGCCGAAGGGTCATGCCTGATAAAATTTGGCGATACTCATGTGCTCTGTACGGCGACGCTGGAGGATAAGGCGCCGCCGTTCCTGCGCGATACGGGCAAGGGCTGGGTGACTGCTGAATATGGTATGTTGCCCCGGTCTACCCATAGCCGCATGGGCCGTGAGGCCGCAAGAGGCAAACAATCGGGCCGGACACAGGAAATTCAGCGGCTCATCGGGCGCTCATTGCGCGCCGTGGTCGATATGAAGGCCCTCGGTGAACGTCAAATCCGTCTGGACTGTGACGTAATACAGGCAGACGGCGGCACCCGCACGGCGTCCATCACCGGGGCTTATGTGGCCATGGTTCAATGTTTTCAGAAAATGATCGCCGATGGCAAGCTGGACAGCCTGCCGGTCAAAGCCCCTGTGGCGGCGGTATCTTGCGGTATATATAAGGGCACACCAGTGCTGGACCTTGATTATGATGAGGATAGCGTTGCGGAAACCGATGCCAATTTTGTCTTGACCGGAGATAACAAGATCGTTGAAATTCAGGGCACCGCAGAGGAAGACCCCTTTACCGAGGAAGAATTCCTGCGCCTGATGCGGCTGGCCCGGATCGGGGTGGATCAACTGGTGAAATTACAGAATAAAGCTCTGGGGCTCTGATGCGGAAGCTTGACGCTGATAAACTGGTGGTTGCCAGCCATAACGCGGGCAAGGTCCGGGAAATCAGCGCGCTTATGCTGCCCTTTGGCGTCGAAACTCTCTCGGCGGCGGATTTAAATCTGCCCGAACCGGTTGAGGATGGGGAGACCTTCATTGCCAATGCGGAATTAAAGGCCAGAAGTGCGGCGGAAAAATCAGGCTTTGTGGCCCTTGCCGATGACAGCGGTCTTGTGGTGCCGGCCCTTGGTGGCAGGCCCGGGATTCATTCGGCGCGCTGGGCTATAAATCCGGCAACGGGGGCGCGGGATTTTGCTTACGGTATGCAGAAGCTGGAAGATGAGTTGGCCGCCGATGACCGGACGGCCTATTTTGCCTGTGCCTTGTCCCTGGCCTGG
The DNA here is from genome assembly GCA_011051815.1 of Sphingomonadales bacterium. Taxonomy (GTDB): domain Bacteria; phylum Pseudomonadota; class Alphaproteobacteria; order Sphingomonadales; family Emcibacteraceae; genus Paremcibacter. The sequence continues at coordinate 2,286 of DRKK01000372.1, forward strand.
CCTGACGGGCATGTGGAAAGCTTTGAAGGCCGGGTTAATGGCACCTTGGTCTGGCCGATAAGAGGCGGCAATGGTTTTGGCTATGACCCCATGTTTCAGGCCGATGGCTATGACATCACTTTCGGCGAAATGGACGCATCAGAAAAACATAACATCAGCCACCGGGCAAACGCTTTTAAAAAATTGATCCATGCCTGTTTCTCCTGAAAATCTGGCCATTTATATCCATTGGCCCTTTTGCCTGTCCAAATGCCCTTACTGTGATTTCAACAGCCATGTGCGCGAACAAATTGATGAGGCGGCCTTCGTGGGTGCCCTTGTGGCGGAGCTTGATCATTACCGGACATTATCTGGCCCGCGCACTATCACCAGTGTCTTTTTTGGCGGCGGTACCCCGTCCCTGATGGCGGCGTCAACGGTGGACAGGCTGTTGCAGCGAATTGCCCATAACTGGACCTTTGACAAAGATGTTGAAATTACGCTGGAAGCCAACCCGACTAGCGTGGAAGCGGGAAAATTCAAGGATTTCGCATCGGCGGGGATCAACCGTTTGTCTCTGGGGATACAGGCTTTGAATGACCCGGACCTGAAGGCGTTGGGGCGGGAGCATAACCTGCCCGAAGCCCTAGCTGCTATCGACCTGTCCCGAAAATATTTTGCCCGCACCAGCTTTGACCTGATCTATGCCCGCATGGGGCAGAGTTTGGTGGATTGGGAGGCGGAATTGAGGCAGGCACTTGATATGGCGGCGGATCACCTGTCCCTGTATCAATTGACCATTGAACGGGGAACGGCCTTTTATCAGGCCCATGAGAAAGGCCGGATTATCTTGCCGACCGAGGATGTCTCGGCAGATATGTATGACCTGACCCGTGAGATTTGTATGGCCCACGGCTTGCCCGCTTATGAGGTGTCTAACCATGCGGCGCGGGGGCAGGAAAGCCGCCATAATCTTACCTATTGGACCTACGGCGAATATATCGGGGTCGGGCCGGGCGCCCACGGGCGGTTGAATATGGACGGGGCGTTTCATGCCCTGACCCAGCATAGAAGCCCGGAAAAATGGTTGGCTAAAGTGACATCAGAGGGTCACGGTACGGATCAGAATCACAGGCTGACCCGATCGGACATGGCCGAGGAAATGATCATGATGAGCCTGAGGTTAACCGAGGGGCTGAGCCTTGCGGGCTTTGAAAAGCGTATCGGCGCGGGCGTTGACCCCTTTATTGATCAGGGCTATATGCAGCGTCTTTTTGAACTGGGTTATATGGAAAGGGACGATCATCATCTGCGGGCGACGAAGGATGGGATGCCGCTTCTAAATAGTCTGCTTGGCCGACTTCTGGCGTCTTGATCAGCATGATTTCCGGCTTGTCCCGCTCAACGAAGCTCACCGGGGCCGGGTCAATGACGGTGAAAGCCTTCGCCCCGACCTCATATACCGCCAGTCCCCGTTCGATCAATCCGTCTTTTCTGAAGCGAAAAAGCTCTTCGATGCCGGAAAAACCATTCGGGTTGGTGATTTGCTCTGCGGAAAAATCAGGATATTTTTCCTGCCGCACCAAGGTGGCCGCTAATGCGACCGCATCATAGGCGAGGGTGGTCAGGCGCGGGCTTCGCTGGCCGTAAATATCCTGATAGCGGGTTAAAAATTCATGGGATTTTGTATGGTCCGGTGCCGCGAACCAGCCCCCGTGAAGCTGCGGCTCCACAAACAGCATTTCATCATCCCATAACCCGGTGCCAAGTATTTTAACCTTTGTCGGGTCAATTTCATAATAGGATACCCAGGCGGCCAGAGTGGTTAGCATCGCCCCGCCTTCGGGCAGCAGGATGGCATCGAAATTCACATCGCCAATGGTTTCCACACTCTTTAATTCGTCAAGCATTTCTTGAGCAAAATCATCTTCCTCCCCCAGTTTTTCGAGGAAATCAATTTCGCGGGTATATTTCCGCCGCCGTTCTTTGTAGTGGGCGATATTTTTCACTGGATTAACCAGCTTGGTGCTGTCCGGCGGATAAAATTCCACGGCGGCCAGATCACGGTCCTGATCGGTCACCGCTTGGCGGAATACTTCCAAGGCCCTCTTGCCGTAAGCCGTTTCCGGAATCAGGGCGGCATAGCGGGCATAGCCATTTTTAGACGCATAGCGGATCACCCGGGCGATCTGTTCCTCCATACGGAAATTCATCAGAAATATGCCGTTTCCGGCAACGCTATGATCACTGGAAAAGCCGATGACATTAACCCCGGCTTCCTGTGCCATCGTCTTTATGGCGGTGATGGAATGGGAAAAAAGCGGTCCGATAATCAGGTCTGGTTTCTGGTCCAGC
>DRKK01000373.1 GCA_011051815.1 Sphingomonadales bacterium
AATAATACCGATAATGATCAGTATGAGAAGCCAGTTCATTTGAGTTTTTCCTTTTTGATTTATTTAATATGGAACTTAAAGGGTTTTAGTCTAAATATCCATGGGATTGTTATAAGCCAATAGGCGCTTTGGGAAAAAATCATTTACATTTTGCAAAAAATTCTTAAGCTGTCGCCAAGTATGTTAACAGCTTTAATGATGGAAATGATATTTACGTGCAAAAACTGTTGCCCGGTATATTGATGTTTATGATGGTCGTTCAGGCCGTGATAACCGTTGCCTATGTTCATCAGGCAGAGGCATCAGGCATTGAGTATGTGTCATTCGATCATGATCATGAATTGTCAGCGGACGCGGGTCAGACGACTTCTGAAAAATCCGATAAGCGTCCGGTAGATGATTTTGGTTGTCATCATTGTTGTCACTGTACGGGCATTTTTTCCTATGAAAATAATGCGCCTTTCAAGGCTGTTTTAGCGGCTGATAAAATATTTAGTTATGACTTGAGCCTACCCTCTGCGCTCATCTCCCCTCATTTAAGACCTCCCATCGTCTAATCAAAATTTCACTGTTCAGGGTTTCTTACGTCGAAAAGTGACGTTTGGCCCGTGTTTTTTTGATTACGAGGATAGGATTTAATGAATTTTCTCAAAATTACCGGTTTGGACTATGTCAAACCAATATCTGCCGTGGCAGATAAAATAAAATATATATGCCTGCTTGGCCTGTGTTTAGTACTGTTGCCCGGCTCTGTGCTGGCCGAAGGTGCTGATACATCATGGGGGTTCTGGTTTCGCAGCCAGATAAATCAACACCCCGATATCATTGCCGCCCGGGAAAAGATGCAGGCCGCTCTGTCTATGGCCGACAGCCTTGACCAGCCGCTTTACAATCCGGAACTGGATACAGAATATGAACGTGAGGGGCGGGATAATAATTATCGCCTTGGCTTGAGCCAGACCATCGATTGGTGGGGTAAGCGCGACCAACAGCGTCAGCAGGCCACCTTTGGCCGCAAAGCCGCCCGCCGGGCCTTTGAACTGACCCTGCAACAAAAATCAGCAGAGGCTCTGCAGGCCGTAGTTGATTGGAACGCGGCGCGCGCGCAAGCGGGTCTTGCCCGAACGCAGGAGGAACAGCTGGACACGCTGCTCACCCTGGTCAAAGGTCGTCAGCAGTCCGGTGATTTGGGTCAGGTGGATGTGGAACTGGCCTTTCTGGGCTTGTCCCAAAAGCTCAATGATGCGGCGCAAGCTCAGGCGCGCTTGAGGCAAGCCGAGGCACGCCTTGAGGAATTATTGCCCGATTGGTCCGTCCGCTGGAAAGATATTCCTGAAACGCTTTGGGCCAATGGCGAGAGAGGGAATATGGATCAATGGGTGGAACAGCATCCTGCCGTAACCGCCGCCCGCGCCCAATGGGAAGTGGCGAAAAAAATGGCGGATCTTGCCCGCTTGAAAGGCAGGGCCGAGCCAACGGTGGGCCTTAATGGGGGTAAAAGCAGTGGTGATACAGTGGTCGGGGTGACCTTGTCCATTCCTCTGAATGTGCGCAATAATTTCAGTGCAGAGGCCCGCGCCGCCAGCCGCGAATCTTTCGCTGCCGAGGCCAGTTATCGGGCGGTTCAACGCCGCCAACTGTCGGCCATTCGGGCCAGCACGGCAACTTTAGAAGAATATGAGAAACGCTATTTACGCTGGCAAACCCTTATGGAGGGCCGGGCGCAAAGCAGCGGCGATCTGCTGGAGAAACAATGGCGCAGCGGCGATATGAGCACGACGGAATATCTGCTCAGCCTGCAACAGCGTACCGAAGGATTAATCGCGGGAATCGAATTGCACACGCAATATCAGATGGCCCGAATTGAATGGCTTCTGCAAACCGGGCAAATGGAAAATGCCCTGATGCACGTGAAGCAATAAAGAAAAATTGGATGACTATTATGAAACAGATTTTAAAAACCATACTAATTACCGGCCTGGTTACGAGCCTGACCTCGTTTGGCACCGTCGCACAAGAACATGGCCATGATGGGGGAGAGAAGGCAGAGGGCATAGACCTGACGTTGAAACAGATGGAACTGGCTAATATTACTGTGGCGCCTCTGGAACCCCGGACCATGAATTATCAGCTTTACGCCCCCGGTGAGGTCAAATCCAATGGCTATACCAGCTATCAGGTCTCACCACGGGTGGATTCCGTGGTTCTGCGCCGTCATGTGGCCTTGGGCGATCATGTGGAGAAGGGTCAACCTTTGGTGACCCTGTTCAGTGAAACGGTTGCTGACGCACAGGCCAACTATAATATTGCCAAAGCTGAATGGCAGCGGGTCCAGAAAATGGGCCGTACGGCGGTGGGCGACCGGCGTTATATTGCCGCCCAAAGTACCATGCAAGCGGCACATGGCAGGCTTTTGGCTTTTGGCCTGTCTGAAAAAGCCATCGGCAAGCTGTCCGGGAAAAGGGGAAATCTGGGTGAATATACCCTGCTCGCGGAAAGAGGGGGTGCGGTATTGACCGATGATTTCCATCAGGGGCAACGGGTACAGTCGGGGGATGCGCTTATGGAGCTGGCAGATGAGAAAGAATTATGGGTAGAGGCCCGTCTGGCGCCTACTTTACAGGTTCACCTGCCGTCGGGAAGCAAGGCCGAGGTGAGGGTGGGCGGTGATGCTTTTTC
>DRKK01000374.1 GCA_011051815.1 Sphingomonadales bacterium
CAAAGCACTCATCACATACAATTAGAGTGCATTAATATTCATTCTCAACCCAGATAATGTCAAGGCTTTATCTGTGGTATAGTTTAGCATTCATGTAACTATAAGTTTATTACGGCTGAGAATCTCTTTTCCCTTGAACAAGTCATCGTGCTGACATATTTAAGTCTTATGAATAAGGCGTAATTTAGGATAACACTCTATATATTATGACAAAAAACCGGCGTAAATCTCTGATTAATATACTAGGTGGTACGATAGTAGCTCTCTTGCTCGGCGCTGTGGCAATAGTGGTTGGCATTCTCTATATCCTTAACCATTACGGCAAAGACCTGCCGGACTATTCCCAACTGGCTCAATATGAGCCGCCCATCGTCAGCCGGATCTATGCGGGGGATGGCAGCCTGCTTTCGGAATTTGCCAAGCAAAAACGGCTCTATATCCCCATATCCGCTGTGCCACCACGATTAATACAGGCCTATCTGTCGGCAGAAGACAAGAATTTCTATACCCACGGTGGTCTGGATTATCTGGGGCTAATGCGGGCCGTGGTTACGAATGTTAAAAATGTCTTCACCGGCGGCGGCAAGGTTGGAGCCTCTACCATAACCCAGCAGGTAGCCAAAAACTTCCTGCTCAGTGGAATCCAGACCTATGAGCGCAAGATTAAGGAAGCCATACTGGCCTACCGCATTGAAAAAGCCTTCACCAAAGATCAGATATTAGAATTATACCTCAATGAGAATTATCTGGGCTATGGCTCATATGGTATTGCGGCGGCAGCCCTCAGTTATTTTAACAAATCCATAGACCAACTTGAACTTGAGGAAATAGCCTACCTCGCGGCGCTACCCAAAGCGCCGAGCAACTACCACCCCATCCGGAAATATGATCGGGCCGTGGCGCGGCGTAACTGGGTGTTAAAACGCATGTATGTGGAAGGCTATATTTCCGAAGAAGAAAAGAGCATTGCCCAAAGCAAACCACTTGTTACCGCTAGCCGCGATAAAACCCGCACCTTCAAGGCCGAATATTTTGCCGAGGAAGTCCGGCGCGAATTGAAAAGTATGTATGGCAATCAGGAGCTTTATGAGGGGGGATTGTTCGTGCGGACATCTTTGTCCCCGGATTATCAACGCATCGCCGAACGGGAGCTGAAACGCGGCCTCATTGCCTATGACCGCCGTCATGGCTGGCGCGGACCCATAAGGCATATATCTCTGGAAGACATGCCCGCCTTGTCTCAGCAACTGGAAAAACTAGGCGAGATCGTCAAACTGGATATTCCTCTTGGCATTAAAAGCTGGCAACTGGTACTGGTGACGGCAGTGAATGATGAGAAGGCCTATATCCTGTTATCCGATGGTAGCCGGGGCCGTATTGATTTTGATGAGCTTAAATGGGCGCGGCAGTGGAAGAGAAAAGAATATCTCGGGCCCAAAATCACCAAGGCAACAGAGGTTCTTTTCCCCGGTGATATTATTGCCGTGGAGGAAGTTTTCAAAAAAGCGCCGCCGGAAGACACGCTTCAGGAAATTGACGTTGTCCGTACTTTTGGGCTTCGGCAAATACCCGAAATTAACGGCTCTTTAATTGCCATGGATCCCTATACCGGGCGGGTTCTGGCCATGGTGGGTGGCTATGATTTCAAACGCAGTGAGTTTAACCGGGCCACACAGGCCAAACGCCAACCCGGATCGGCGTTCAAGCCCTTTGTCTATACGGTGGCTCTGGAACATGGCTTTACCCCGTCAAGTCTGATCCTTGATGCGCCCTTTGTGATTGAACAGGGCTACGGCCTCGGCAAATGGAAGCCGCAAAACTCCAGCAATAAATTCTACGGGGCCAGTACCTTACGCCTTGGCCTTGAAAAATCCCGTAACCTGATGACAGTACGGCTTGCCCAATATCTCAAGATGGACGGCATCGTGGAAATTGCCGAGCGGATGAATATCATGGATAATATGCCGCCCGTCCTCTCCATGGCTCTTGGGGCCGGGGAGACCACTTTGCTTAAACTGACCACGGCGTATGGGATGATTGTCAATGGCGGCTACAAGGTCACCCCGACCTTCATTGACCGCATACAGGACCGTCACGGTAAAACCATATTCAAACATGATCAGCGGCAATGCCCGGATTGTCTTGTCCCGGAGTGGCACAATCAGCCGGAGCCTGAAATTCCAGATGACCGCGCACAGGTCCTTGACCCGGTGACAGCCTATCAGATGGTGTCCATGCTGGAAGGTGTTGTCCAACGGGGAACCGGAATCAGAATTCGCGCCCTCAAAAAGCCCTTTGCCGGCAAAACCGGAACATCCAACGACAGTTTTGATACCTGGTTTATCGGCTTCTCACCTGATCTGGTCGTTGGGGTTTTTGTTGGGTTTGACAAGCCTCGTTCGCTGGGCAAGCGCGAGGAGGGGGCCTCAGTCGCGGTGCCTATTTTCCGGGACTTTATGCGGGCGGCAACCAAAAACGCGCCGGTGATTCCTTTTCGTATCCCTCAGGGGGTGCGTCTGGTCCGGGTCAACCCGAAAACCGGCCAGATCGCCGCTGTGGGGGAGAAAAATACCATTCTGGAAGCCTTCCGGCAGGGAAGTTTTCCCACAAAAAAAGGCGAAGTACTTGACGGATTTAATTCTCTGGTGCAAACAAAGACCAAGCTCCGCACCGGAACGGGCGGGATCTATTAATTTTTGTTGAGTAATACAGAATGAAAGCCGAAATACAAACATCAATCGATAAAATCAAGCAGTCGCTCGAACTGCTGAGGAGGCATCTTTGACTGGGATGTTGCCCTTGACAGACTGGAAGAGTTAACCGCCCTTTCCGAAGACCCGGACCTCTGGTCCAATCCGACAAAAGCCCAGAAACTGATGCAGGAAAAGAACAGCCTGGAGCAATCCATAAACCTGTGTAAATCCGTTGATCAGGAACTTTCCGATAATATAGAACTTATCGAAATGGGCGAGATGGAGGGTGATGAGGACATCATTCAGGAGGCAGAGAATGCCATCGAAGCTCTGACCGAAAAGGCCGGAGAACTGGAATTTCAGAC
>DRKK01000375.1 GCA_011051815.1 Sphingomonadales bacterium
CCGCCGCGCAGACGTTATCGGCCAGATAGCCGACAACACCGCCATGAAGGAAACTATGTTGTTGGGTTAAATTCTCTGAAAAAGGAACCTCTAGCTGGGCGAAACCCTTTTCAATATGAGTGATGCGGGCGTTCAGGAGGACAGAGAAAGGCTGGGATTTTATGGCCTGTTCTATAAAGGGTTTGAGCTGCTCAAGGGACATGGTCATGATATTTCCTCTTTAACTTTCGATATATATTTACTAGAATTAAATTCTAGAATAATATTCTATCAACAGGAGTCAAGTAACAAGGTTATGGAAATGCGACTTAAGACACATCAGAGGCGTGCGGAAATTATGCAGGCGGCGCTAGAAATATTTTTGGTGCAGGGTATCGAACATGCCCGGATAGAGGATATATGTAGGCGGGCAAAGGCAAGCGTGGGCAGCATTTACCAACATTTTGGTGGCAAAAAACCGCTGGCCTCTGCCTTATATCTCGAGGCTCTGACCCGTTATCTGGACCCATTGGACCAGAAGGTGAAGGGCGCACCATCGGCGCGGGCGTTTATCACGGTTATGGTGACCCATCATTTGTCTTGGGCGCGGGAAAATCCTTCGTGGGCGCGCTATCTGCTGTCTGTGCGGCGGGAATTCAGGTCACAGGATTTTGACGCCAAGGTTGCGGCCTTGAATGACAGATACCTGTCCTCCTCTTTTGACCTGTTGAAAAAATATGTAGCCCGTGGGGAAATTCGGAAATTACCGCGCTATTTATATGCGCCTCTTATGATGGGGCCATGTCAGGAATTGATCCGGCAGTATCTGGAAAATAATGGTCGGAATATTCCGGATGAGGCAGTCCTGATCGTCGCCGATACCATTTGGCGGGGATTGAGGGCTGACAGCGGTAAAGAAATTATATAGATTGCGCAAAATATAAAATATTAATCGGGATAATTCATGTCATTTTATAAGTTTTTTGCGGCTTTTGGCCTTTCATTTTGTTTATTAATTTCTGGCAGCTGGGCGGCACCGGATTTGACCATAGAACGGATCACGTCTAGCCCTGCCTTGTCCGGCAGTGCGCCGCAAAATGTAAAATTCTCACCGGACGGTGCGCGGGTGACTTTCCTGCGGCCAAGTGCGGCGGACTATAAGATTCTGGACCTGTGGGAGTATAACCTGACGGACAGGGCGGAAAAGCTGCTGGTGGCGGCGGCGAGGATTACCGGCGGGGTCGAAAAACTGTCTCAGGAAGAACGGGCTAGGCGGGAGCGCATGCGCATCACCAGCAAAGGTATTGTGTCCTATTCCTGGTCAAAGGATGGCCGTAAGCTGTTATTTCCACTGGGCGGGGATCTGTATCAGTATGATATTCAGGACGGCAAAGCCAAGCGCCTGACCCGGTCAGAGGCCTATGAAACCGACAGCCGTTTTTCACCGATGGGGCATTTTGTATCCTACATTCTGGACCATAACCTTCATATTGTGGATGTGCGCACGGGCAAGTCCCGGCAAATGACCCGGTCAGCGTCACGCACCATAAAGAACGGGAGTGCGGAATTTATTGCCATGGAGGAATTGGACCGGGATACGGGCTATTGGTGGTCTGAAAATGAGGAATATATAGCCTTTGTCCAGTATGATGAGGCTCCGGTGGATATTGGCCAGCGCTATGAGATTGGCCGGGATGATTTTAAAGTTCTGGAGGAACGCTATCCGCGGGCTGGCACAGATAATGTCACCGTAAAGCTCGGTATTATGACTGTTAAAACGGGGCAGGTAAAATGGGTTGACCTTGGGTCAAATGAGGATATTTATCTGGCGCGGGTGAAATGGGTGCCTGATAACAGCGGAATATTTTTTCAGATTTTAAGCCGGGACCAGAAGAAACTTGATGTCTTTTTTGCCGCTGCGGAGACCGCTAAAACCCGGCCTATATTAACGGAGACATCCAAATATTGGGTCAATTTGCACCATAACCTGAAGTTCCTGAAAAAGGGCCGGGAATTTCTCTGGGCATCGGAACGCAGCGGCTTTAACCATCTGTATCATTATAAAACTGACGGCACATTGATCGGTCAAGTGACCGCAGGAAAATGGGTGGTGGCCAAGATTCAGCAGGTAGATGAGGAAAGCGGCGATGTCTATTTCTCCGCCAATATGGACACGCCCCTTGAACAGCATCTCTATCGGGTTAACCTGTTGAAGGCCAAAACTGAAACCCCTGTGCGCCTGTCACAGGGTGGTGGGTGGCATCATTTTGTTTTCCCAGAAGAGGGGACGGATTATATTGACTATTATTCGGACCCCGTAACCCCGCCGCAAGTTTCTATCCGTGATAAAAGCGGTAATTTACTCAGCTGGATTGACCAGAATAAACTGACTAAGGGGCATCCCTATTTCCCTTATCGTAAAGCGCATATCACACCTGAGTTTGGCCATTTCAAAGGGCCGAGTGGTGATGCGCTTTATTACCGGATGTATAAACCCGCCCATATGGTAAAGGGCCGGAAATATCCGGTGATCTTTGCCCTTTACGGTGGGCCGGGGGTGCAGCGTGTCAAACGTAGCTGGGATAAGCCGTTTCACCAGATTCTGGCCCAAAGCGGCTATATCGTCTTTACCCTTGATAACCGGGGCAGTAAAAATCGCGGCACGGCGTTTGAGGGGGCACTCTACCGGCAGTTCGGTAAGGTAGAGGTTGCGGATCAAGTGGCGGGGGCCAAATTCCTGAAAGGGTTTGATTTTGTTGATCCGAACCGGATCGGGGTTCAGGGCCATAGCTACGGCGGTTATATGACCCTGATGAGCCTGTTCA
>DRKK01000376.1 GCA_011051815.1 Sphingomonadales bacterium
TTAGCCGTCAAAATCACCGGGTCAATTCCCCTGTTCCTTCTGGGGACCGCCTTGTTTCTTTATGCCATGACGGCGCTGGGGATCATGCTCTCAACATTTGCCAGATCCATGCCCCAATTCGCCCTGCTGGCCATTCCGTTTTTTGTGGTGATGAATATGCTGTCAGGCGGCACCTCGCCCCTTGAAGGTATGCCAAAATCCCTGCAAATTATTATGCAGGCGGCCCCGTCAACCCATTTTACCAGCTTTGCCCAGGCCGTTCTATTTCGCGGCGCCGGCATAGACATCGTCTGGCCCCAAATGCTGGCCATGTTAGCCATTGGTACTGTGCTGTTCCTCCTGGCCCTGATCCGCTTTCGCGCCACCATGTCTGCGGCCCGTTAATATTATCTACCCCCTATATCTGGGCATCCGTCTAAGGCCATGATGGTCGATCGTTTCGCATGCTCACTATTATTGGTGGTCTAGTCTGGGCTGTGTCAGTGCAAGCAGGACGCCCCAAACAGGCAGGCCTGAGCTTTGCCGCGTTCCTGTTTGCCCTTAGCCGTATCGGTTCAAATGCGGCCCCCGTTATCAATATTGCTCATCGCCCTTCATGTCGATTGACCACATAAAGCCGACCACGGCACCTTTCAGGATAGGGAGCAGGGTCAGGGCGAGGGTTAGGGCGATGGCAGGCCAGAAGATCATCTGGAACAGGGTGGAAGGATGAAAATTAATCTCCACCAGGACCAGCAAAGGCACCACGATATGGCCGACAATCAATATGGTCAGGTAAGGCGGAAAATCATCAGCGCGAATATCGCCGATGGGGGCCGCGCACTGGGGGCACGTCGGTTTGAGCTTTAAATATCCGGCAAAGATATTGGCCCTCTCACAACTGGGACATTGACGGCGCAGACCGGATTTGATGGACCGGGCCTTGCCGTGGCGGGGGAAGTTACTCATTTGACTGTCCTTAAACGGGGGATCAGGCTGGAGGGATCATACCGCCCACCGCCCGATTGTTGAATTTCCTTGTAATAGTCATTGACCACAGTGGTCACCGGCAGGGCCGCGCCATTTTGTCGCGCCTCAGCCAGTACGATATCCAGATCCTTGCGCATCCAGTCCACGGCGAAACCGAAATCAAACTGATCATCGATCATGGTTTGCGCGCGGTTTTCCATCTGCCAGCTTTGGGCCGCGCCCTTTGAAATAACATCAATGACGGCGGCGGCATCCAGCCCGGCGGCCTCGGCAAAGTTAATCCCCTCCGACAGGGCCTGAACCAACCCGGCAATGCAAATCTGATTGACCATCTTGGCCAGTTGCCCGCTTCCGGCCCCGCCCAACAATTTTGTTTTCCGGGCGTAGCATTGCAAACTTGGATCTGTTTTTTCAAATATTGCCTTATTCCCACCGACCATGATGGTCAGCTGGCCATTTTCCGCCCCGGCCTGACCGCCAGAGACGGGCGCATCCAAAAAATGCAGGCCCGCCGTCTGTGCCAGCGCGTCAAGCTCCCGCGCCAGACTTGCGGAGGCGGTGGTATGGTCCACAAAAACGGCCCCTTTTTTCATGGCCCCAAAGGCCCCGTCCGCGCCAAGCGTGATGGTCCGCACATCATCATCATTACCAACACAGGCAAAGACAATATCCGCATCCCGAACCGCATCGGCCGGGGTCACGGCATGGATTCCACCGTATTCCGTGATCCAACGAACGGCTTTTTCTGTGGTCCGGTTATAGACAGCGACCTCATACCCGGCTTTTTGCAGATGGCCGGCCATGGGATAGCCCATCACGCCCAGGCCCAGAAAGGCAAGTTTTTCCCTGATCATATGATGTCCTTAATAATGGGGTGGTTTTTCATGGGGCATCTCCCCCTCTTCTACGGGATTCTCCAGATTTTCCAGCCGTTGTTTTGCCTGAGCAAGACGCTTTTTCAGGCGATCAATTTCCGTCCATTGCTGGCTGACCATATCGCTCAAATCCTGAATCTGCTGATCCTGATAGGCGATGGTCTGTTCAATTTGTGAAAGTCGTTCGTCGTTCGTCGTCATAACCCTGCCTTATTTATACCTATGGTATATCCTACTTGGGATATGCTTTACCATGGTAAAATAACCATATTGGGCAATTTTTGGAGATTACAAGATGACTATTCATCACAGGTTTGGCCTGTTGCTACTTTGTCTGGCCAGCATTTTTCTGATCAGCCCGGCAGAGGCAGTATCGCCCACAGTAATAAAAATGATACAGGACAAGGCCGCTATCTCTATGGAGAAATTGCGGACACATATGATGGCCGGGGATGATGTTTCCAAAATTGTTCCCATGATGAAAAATGTAAAAACATTGGCGGACAAGGGTGAATTTGACGCGGCAAACCGCCTGCTGGATAAAATTCTGCTCTCCTTCAGCGCATTGGAAATGCCGGAAATGCCGGATAGCGCACCAGTCTTTATCAACCCCAGACAAGTGACGGTCACGGGCTATAAACAGAGCGTTATGGAGGCTTTTATCACCGGGGACGGGCAGTATCTGTTTTTCAACAATGACACGGGTGACAACCCCAAAACCGACAAGGATATTTTCTATGCCCGGCGAATCAATGATGTAACCTTTAAATTCATGGGGGAGATAAAGGGGGTCAACAGCGCAGAAGTAGACGGCGTGCCGACCATGGACCGGATGGGTAATTTCTATTTTGTCTCCGCCCGGAATTACAGCAAGCCCAACCGCTTTGCTACCCTTTACAGCGGGAAATTTAAAGATGGCCGGGTCAGTGATCTGAAAGCCCATCCTGAGGTTTCCCTAAATCTTCCGGGCTGGTTGAATATGGATGTGGAAATCAGTGCGGATGGTAAGACCCTCTATACGACCCAGACCTATTTCAGCAACGACATGCCTGAGCAATCCTATTTTCAGGTGGCCCATTTAAAGGATGGTAAATTTGAAATTGACAGCCATTCCAACGCTATCTTCGATCGCATAAATACGGCCGACATTGAATATGGGGCGTCCATATCCTCGGACGGGCGGGAGCTATATTTTACCCGCCTGACGTTTAAAAACGGTGGTAAATTTACCAGCTATTACGCCACCCGCCCTGATAAGAAAACGCCCTTTTCCACCCCCCGACCGATCACAGCCATCAACGGCTATGCCGAGGCGCCGGCCATTACCGCAGATGGCCGCCTGCTGTATTTTCATAAAAAAACTGGCGATCACTTTCAGCTTTTTGTTTTGGAACGTGCTGCAAATTAACCGGTTATCAAAGCGAAAATTTCATCCTTGAGGCGCAGGCGGTTTTTCTTCAAATCTTCCAGGACATTATCTGCTACGGCCTCTATCCCGGCCTCTATGCGGTTAATTTCCTCATTGACTGTATCATACGCCTGATGCAACTTGACAAAATGGGCATTGGATAGTTTCAGCTCATGCATTCTATCCAGATGATCACTGAATTCTTCGGCCAATGTATGATGAATATGAGTCATATATATGCTTTCCTTTTGGTTGGACCATTATCCTCCAAAGCATAATTTATGACCTGAACCGGACCTTGATTTACCTCAAGAAAAGACCCGTTCCGGCGTCATGGATCACCGGGGTAATCTGGACTTTCCCATCAGGAACTCATCAACGGCGCGGGCGGCCTGACGGCCCTCGCGGATGGCCCATACCACCAAAGACTGGCCCCGGCGCATATCACCGGCGGCAAAAATCTGGGGCAGGGATGTCTGGTAGCTGTTGGTATCAGCGGCCACATTACCGCGCCCGTCAAGGGCAACACCCAACTGGTCCAAAAGGCCCTCTTTCACCGGGTTGGTAAAGCCCATGGCCAGCAGGACTAGATCCGCGTCCAGCTCAAATTCACTGCCGTCAATTTTCTGGAATTTTTCATCCACCTGATGACAGCGCAGGGCCGCCAGCTTGCCATCTTCCCCGGCAACAAATTCGGCGGTCATAACGCTCCATTCCCGGTCCGCGCCTTCTTCCTGAGAGGTAGAGGTACGCAGCTTCATAGGCCAGTTGGGCCAGGTCAGTTCCTTATTTTCCCGGTGGGGTGGTTTGGGCATAATTTCGATCTGGGTTACCGATACGGCCCCCTGACGGAATGAGGTGCCCACACAGTCGGACCCCGTGTCCCCGCCGCCGATGACCACCACCCGCTTGCCAGCGGCCAGAATATCTTTTTTGTTGGGCAAGGGTTCGCCCGCGCCGCGCTGATTTTGCTGGATCAGGAAATCCATGGCGAAATGTACCCCGTCCAGATCCCTCCCGGGAATCGGCAGGTCACGAGGCTGTTCTGATCCCCCGGCCAGAACCACCGCATCATAATGTTCCACCAACCGCTGGGCGGGAATATCCTTGCCCACCTCCATACTGGTCCAGAAAGTAACCCCTTCCTGTTCCATTTGCTGGCTGCGGCGGTCAATGAGTTTTTTTGACATTTTAAAGTCAGGAATGCCATAACGGAGCAACCCGCCCGGACGGCGGTTTTTCTCATAAACGGCCACCTCATGCCCGGCGCGGGCCAATTGCTGAGCACACGCCAGACCCGCCGGGCCAGAGCCAACCACAGCAACCTTCCTGCCGGTTTTTACCGGTGGCAGATGGGGCGTGATCCAGCCCTCTTCCCAGCCCTTGTCCACGATGGCACATTCGATGGTTTTAATGGTCACCGGCTGATCATCAATGTTTAACGTACAGGCGGCCTCGCAAGGGGCCGGACAGATACGGCCGGTAAATTCGGGGAAATTATTGGTGGAGTGCAGTACATCCAGCGCCCCTTTCCAATCATCCTTCCAGACCAGATCATTCCAGTCAGGAATCATATTATTGACCGGACAGCCCGTATGGCAGAAGGGAATCCCGCAATCCATGCAGCGGCCGCCCTGTAAAGAGACCATATTATCCGGCAGAGGGTTGATAAATTCGTCATAATGACGCACCCGGTCCCCGGCGGGGGCATAGGTCCTCTCCTGACGGGTAAAATCCATAAATCCGGTTGGTTTGCCCATTTTTCGTCTCCTTAATTCAATGTCTGGCCGGTATAGGCGGATAGCACCGTTTGCGTCGGAGCCATTTCCTGCAAGGCGCGGCGATATTCCACCGGCATGACCTTGACAAATTTCGGCAAATATTCTTCCTGATTATCCAATATGGCCCGGGCGCGTTTGCTGCCCGTAAAGCGCACATGGTTTTCCAGCAGGGTCACCAGCCGTTCCACATCATTCCCGGACATATTATTGCGCAAAATATCCACACGGCCATGACTTTCAAGGTCACCGGACTGATGTTTACGGGCCATGTCGTCTTCTTCTGGCATAGGCTCCAGCTCCACCATGGCCAGATTGCACCGTTTCTCAAAATCCCCGGCTTCGTCCAGTACGTAGGCGATGCCGCCGCTCATCCCGGCGGCGAAATTGCGCCCCGTCTGGCCGATGACGACCACACAGCCGCCGGTCATATATTCACAGCCATGATCGCCGACCCCCTCAACCACAGCAATGGCCCCGGAATTGCGCACCGCAAAGCGTTCCCCGGCCACGCCCCGGAAATAACATTCGCCGCCGACCGCACCGTAAAGAACCGTATTGCCAACGATGATGCTGTTTTTCGGATCAATCTTGCTGACCTTGGGCGGATAGATGATCAGCTGCCCGCCGCTCAGCCCCTTGCCCACATAATCATTGCCGTCCCCGGACAGCTCAAGGGTCACGCCCTTGGCCACAAAGGCGCCGAAACTCTGTCCCGCCGTGCCGGACAGTTTCACATGAATAGTGCCCTTAGGCAGACCGCCGTAGCCGTATTTTTCTGCCAGACGTCCAGACAGCAACGCGCCGCAGGAGCGGTCGGTGTTATTAATGTTTTCTTCAATGACCACCGGCGTTTTTGTCTCCAGCGCGTCTTTTGCCTTTTCCAATAGACGACGGTCCAATATATGGTCCAGATCATGCTCCTGACGGGCAGTGTTATATATGTCGCTGGCCTTTTCCGTCTTTGGCATATGGAACAGCTTGCTGAAATCCAGCCCGTCCGCCTTCCAATGCCGGATAGCGTCATTCTTGCTGAGCAGGTCAGAGCGACCAATGATGTCATCCAGTTTGGTGACGCCCATCTCCGCCATGATTTTACGGACTTCTTCGGCAACAAAGAAGAAATAATTGACCACATGTTCCGGTTTGCCCATGAATTTACGGCGCAGGACCGGGTCCTGGGTGGCGATACCCACGGGGCAGGTATTCAAATGGCATTTACGCATCATGATACAGCCGCTGGCGATCAGCGGTGCGGTAGCAAAGCCGAACTCGTCGGCCCCCAACAACGCCCCGACAATCACATCCCGGCCTGTTTTCAAACCGCCGTCCACCTGAACGGAAATACGATCGCGGAGCTTGTTCAGCACCAATGTCTGCTGAGTTTCCGCCAGACCCATTTCCCACGGGCTTCCGGCATTTTTGATACTGGTCAGCGGGCTGGCCCCGGTGCCACCGTCATAACCGGATATGGTCAGATGATCGGCCTTGGCCTTGGACACCCCGGCGGCCACGGTGCCAACCCCGATTTCCGAGACCAGCTTGACGCTGATCCGGGCCTTGGGGTTGACGTTTTTCAGGTCATAGATCAGCTGTGCCAGATCCTCGATGGAGTAAATATCATGGTGCGGCGGCGGCGAAATCAAGCCCACCCCCGGCGTTGAATGGCGGACCTTGGCAATGACCGCGTCCACCTTGTGACCGGGCAGCTGTCCGCCCTCGCCGGGCTTGGCTCCCTGAGCCATTTTAATCTGAATTTCATCCGCATTGACCAGATATTCGGTGGTCACACCAAAGCGGCCAGAGGCGACTTGCTTGATGGCACTGCGGCGCAAATCGCCGTTACGGTCGGGGGTGAAACGGTCCGGTTCCTCGCCGCCCTCTCCGGTATTGGACTTGCCGCCGATGCGGTTCATGGCGATGGCGAGGTTAGTATGGGCCTCGCGACTGATAGAGCCAAAGGACATGGCGCCAGTGACAAACCGCTTGACGATTTCACTGGCCGGTTCCACCTTATCCAGAGCAATTGGCTTATCCGCCAGTTTGATCTTAAACAGGCCGCGCGGGGTCAATAACCGTTCGGACTGTTCATTGATATTGTGCGCATAGGCGTCATATTGTTCCGCATTGTTACCGCGCACCGCATGTTGCAGGTTGCTGATACTGTCAAAGGTCCACATATGGTCCTCACCGCGCATACGCACAGCATATTCGCCGCCCACATCCAGCGCATTTTCGTAAACCAGACTGTCGGTGAAGGCCTGGTCATGGCGCATGACTGCCTCACGGGAAATCTCATTCAGCCCCACGCCTTCGATAGCACTTTGGGTCTTGGTGAAATATTTTTCGATAAAGGCACTGTTCAGGCCCACCGCATCAAAAATCTGCGCGCCGCAATAGGATTGATAAGTGGAAATACCCATCTTGGACATGACCTTCAATATGCCCTTGTCAATGGCCTTGGTATAGCGGGCGCGAGCATCGCGGGGCGTAATGATGTCCCCGGCCAACGTCGGGGCCAGCGCGGTGATGGTTTCAAAGGCAAGGTATGGGTTGATTGCCTCTGCCCCATATCCGGCCAACACACAAAAATGATGGACTTCGCGGGCTTCTCCGGTTTCTACTACCAGCCCCACAGAGGTCCGAAGCCCCTTGCGGATCAGATAATGGTGAACCGCCGAGGTGGCCAGCAGGGCCGGAATGGCGATACGTTCATCGCTGACCCCCCGGTCCGACAGGATGATAATATTATCGCCCTCTATCACCGATACCTCGGCCAGAAGACAAATGCTTTCAATAGCATTATCCATGCCTGCCGCGCCCTCAGAGGCATCATAGGTCACATCAATCGTTACGGTTCTGAAATTATTATCAGGAATATCACCGATGGTGCGAATTTTCTCCAGATCCTCATTGCTGAGGATGGGTTGGCGCACTTCAAGTCTTTTGTGGGTACCGACCCCTTCCAGATCCAGCAGGTTTGGCCGGGGGCCAATGAAGGACACCAGTGACATGACCGCTTCCTCTCGGATGGGGTCAATGGGCGGATTGGTCACTTGAGCAAAATTCTGTTTGAAATAGCTGTAGAGCAGTTTTGATTTGCTGGACAGGGCCGATATGGGCGTGTCTGTACCCATAGAGCCGAGAGCTTCCTGTGCGCTGGTGGTCATAGGCGGCAACAGAAGTTTCAGGTCTTCCTGCGTATAGCCAAAGGCCTGCTGACGCTTTAACAGCGGCACATCCGTGGAATGATGCGGCGGAAATTCTGCGGGCAGGTCTTCCAGCTTGATCTGGGTGCGGGCCAAAATGGCCTCATAATCATAAGCACCGCTCAGCTCGGACTTGATTTCAGCGTCACTAATTATCCGGCCCTCTGCGGTGTCGATCAGGAGCATTTTACCGGGCTGGAGCCGCCATTTCTGGACGATTTTATCTTCGGGGATCGGCAGGACGCCCATCTCGGACGCCAGAACAACCATATCATCATCGGTCACCAGATAGCGGGCCGGACGCAGACCGTTACGGTCAAGGGTCGCTCCGATCAGGGTACCATCGGTAAAAGCCATGGCGGCGGGACCGTCCCATGGCTCCATCAGGGCCGCATGATATTCGTAAAAGGCCCGGCGTTTCTCATCCATCAGCGGATTTCCGGCCCAGGCTTCAGGGATCAACATCATCATGGCATGGACAATGCTATAGCCCCCGGCCACCAGCAGTTCCAGCGCATTGTCAAAGCTCGCGGTGTCGGAAATCCCCTCAGGGATCAGAGGCCAGAGCTTTTCCAGATCATCACCAAGGACGGTGGATTCCATGCTGAAACGCCGTGACGCCATCCAGTTCACATTGCCGCGCACCGTATTGATCTCGCCGTTATGACAGACCATGCGAAAGGGTTGGGCCAGTCCCCATGTGGGGAAGGTGTTGGTGGAAAAACGTTGATGAACCAGCGCCAACGCAGATGTCATGCGCTCATCTTTCAGGTCATCGTAATAGACCCCGACCTGCGTGGCCAGCAACATCCCCTTATAGAGCAGAGTGCGGCTGGAGCAGCAACAGGCATAATAATGTTCTGTATCATCGTCCATATCAAAGACGATATTGGACAGCTGTTTGCGGATCAGATAGAGCTTTAATTCAAAGTCTGCGTTGCTTTTACACGCGTCCCCGATTCCGACAAAGCCCTGAAAGATCGCTGGCTCAGAAGCCTTGACCCCATCACTGAAACCACTGTTGTTGGTTGGTACTTTGCGCCAGCCCAGAAATTTCTGGCCTTCCTGGTCCACCAGATTCTCAAAAGTTTTTTTAATCTTGTCGGCAACGGTTTTTTCATGGGGCAAGAACACCATCAATACGCCGTACTCACCAAACTTTGGCAGGCTGATTTTTTCCTGCTTGGCCACGGCCTGCATAAAATCATCGGGCATCTGAATCAAAATTCCGGCGCCGTCACCGGACAGGGGATCCGCGCCAACGGCCCCGCGATGGGTGAGGTTTTCCAGTATTTTCAGGCCATTGGCAATGATGTCATGGCTCTTAACACCCTTGATATTGGCGACAAAACCAATGCCGCAATTATCATGTTCATTTTGGGGGTTATAGAGGCCCTGAGCCTTTGGCAGGCCGGTCGTGTTTAATGGCACCTTATGGGTCATTCCCGAAAATACTCCTCGTTCTTGCAAAGTCTTCAAATAATATTTTTTGCGCACAAATCCAGACCATCTTTAAATCATAAAGACAGACCGGATCTTAGTCTTTTGCTTTAAAGCCAGTTTTGATGCTTTAATTCTATGGCACTTTTTATACAGTATTATGACTGTATCATTGTTCTTATATGCCGGCCGTAGAATTTCATCTCGCTTTGGGCAAGTGAGGGCAAAAAATCTGACGTAAATTATCTACAGTTTTGGGCCATGTCTGCAAAATTAACTGCCAGTTCGCGACAGGCTTGCGTATTTTCTACTGATAAATACGGTTAAAATCAAGCAAATCATCAGAAATAGTTTGTTCATATGGTAAAAAAATATCAAAAAAATACTTTCTAACAGGGACTTAAAGGACAAATAAAAAAAGACTGAGGTCATAAAAATTCTGTTCTCACTGAAATTCCATATGCAGAACTTGTGAGTCATTATTTTTTGGATAAAATTTTAGTCTTTTTTGGGGATTTCTCCGGGGTTGCGGAAAGTCAAGACAAAAAGGATGAATACTAGTTGTTGACATTGCGGCAGGGTCAAAATACCATATCTTGTGTCGAGGGTGATTTAAAGGGGTTCGGAACCGGATTATCGTTATTCTATAAGGCTCTAGCGTCTACAGGCTATAAAAGGGTCAAATATTACAACGATTTTGCGTCAGAATTTCAGGGTAATTACAGCCTCGCAATCGAACAAATAATATTTTTGCATTATACATATATGGTCATCCAGAACAGAGGATTATGTGGTATAAGGGTAGGTTGATTCACGAATCTTGCAAAAATGCATAGAAATGTGGGAGTTTAATAGAGTGGTAGCGACGTTATTTAAGGAAGCCGTACAGGTAAAAGATCATTGGCAGGTAGAGACTATTCCGGAAAGGGATAATCTGCTTACCGATTTTGGCAAGGCGACCTTAACGGATCGATATTTGATGCCCGGGGAGAATTATCAGGATCTTTTTGCCCGGGTGGCCAGCTTCTATAGCGATGACAAGGCCCATGCCCAGCGGCTCTATGACTATATCAGCAAGCTCTGGTTCATGCCCGCCACCCCTATTCTGAGCAACGGTGGCACCAAACGCGGCCTGCCGATTTCCTGTTTCCTGAACGAAGCCAATGACAGCCTTCAGGGCATTGTGACCCTATGGAATGAAAATGTCTGGCTGGCCTCCAAAGGCGGTGGCATCGGCAGCTATTGGGGTAATCTGCGCTCCATCGGCGAGAATGTATCCACCAATGGCAAAACATCCGGCATCATCCCCTTTATCCGGGTGATGGACAGCCAGACCCTGGCCATTTCCCAAGGTTCGCTCCGGCGCGGCAGTGCGGCAGTCTATCTGCCGGTTAATCATCCGGAGATTGAAGAATTTATTGAAATCCGCCGGCCCACAGGCGGGGACCCAAACCGCAAAGCACTCAATCTGCACCATGGTATTGCCATTTCCGATGCTTTCATGCGGGCGGTGGAGAATGACGAGGATTGGGCCCTGCTCAGCCCCCATGACCAAAGCGTGCAGAAAACCATTTCGGCACGGGCGTTATGGATACGGATGCTGACGGCGCGCATTGAAACCGGCGAGCCTTATATGCTGTTCAGCGACCATGTGAATAACGCAATTCCGGAGCATCACAAGCTGGCGGGTCTGAATGTGAAAACATCAAACCTGTGCTGTGAGATTACCCTGCCCACGGGCATGGATCATCTGGGCAAAGAACGTACGGCGGTCTGTTGCCTGTCGTCAATCAACCTTGAGACCTATGACCAATGGCAGGATAATGACCTGTTCATCACCGATCTGATGCGGTTTCTGGATAATGTGCTGGAGGATTTCATTCAGCGCGCGCCGGACAGCATGGCCCGCGCCACCTATGCCGCCATGCGTGAACGCAGTGTGGGCCTTGGGGCCATGGGCTTTCACAGCTTCCTACAGGACCGGATGATCCCGTTTGAATCCGTCATGGCGCAGGTCTGGAACAAGCGTATATTCAAACATATTCAAAACGGCGTTGATGCGGCGTCCAAAATACTGGCCAAGGAAAAAGGTGCCTGCCCCGATGCGGCGGATTACGGCATTATGGAGCGTTTCTCCAACAAGACCGCCATCGCGCCAACGGCCTCCATTTCAATCATCTGCGGCGGGGCCAGTCCCGGCATTGAACCCATTGCCGCCAACAGCTTTACCCAGAAAACCCTGTCCGGCTCCTTTAATGTGCGCAGCCGCGCCCTGACCAAACTGCTGGAAGAAAAGGGTAAAAATACAGATGAGATCTGGACCTCAATCACCATCAATGGCGGCTCTATTCAGCATCTGGATTTTCTCAATGATCTAGAGCGGGATGTATTCAAAACGGCCTTTGAACTGGATCAGCGCTGGGTAATTGAACATGCTGCCGACCGCGCCCCCATGGTGGATCAGGCCCAGTCGGTCAATGTATTCCTGCCCGCCGACGTTCATAAACGCGACCTGCATCAGGTTCATTTTCAGGCATGGAAAAAAGGCGTGAAAAGCCTTTATTATTGTCGCTCCCTGTCCATTCAACGGGCGGAGAGCGTGGAATCCGCCACCACCGTGGGCAAGGAAACACGGCCCCTTCACCAGCCGGAAAAGGTGATGGTTGAGACAGCAAATTATGAAGAATGCCTGTCTTGTCAATAAGGGCTTGTCAAGAATATCTGGCCTGCCCGTCGTTTTAAATTTTATTTTTTAAGTTAAGGTAATTGCCGAATGTCCCTGTTAGAGGAACGCATTGTTTACAAACCCTTTCAGTACCCCTGGGCCTATGATGCCTGGCTAACCCAGCAAAGGGTCCATTGGTTGCCCGAAGAAGTCCCCATGGCCGATGATGTCAAGGACTGGAACATGACCATCACCGAGGGTGAAAAACATCTGCTGATGCAGATTTTCCGCTTTTTCACTCAGGCCGATGTGGAGGTCAATAACTGTTACATGCGCCATTATACCCGGGTGTTCAAACCGACCGAGGTTCAGATGATGCTGGCCGCCTTTTCCAATATGGAAACCATCCATGTGGCGGCTTACAGTCATCTTCTGGATACGCTGGGCATCCCGGAGACAGAATATGAGGCCTTCCTCAAATATGATGAGATGAAGGCCAAATATGACTATATGCAGATATGGGGCGTGGACAGCAAGGAAGATATTGCCAAGACGTTGGCCGTGTTCGGTGGCTTTACCGAGGGATTGCAACTGTTTGCCTCTTTCGCCATTCTGATGAATTTTCCCCGCTTTGGCAAGATGAAGGGCATGGGCCAGATTATCACATGGTCGGTGCGCGATGAATCGCTCCATACCAACAGCATCATTCAACTGTTCCATACCTTTGTTCAGGAAAACCCCGAAGTCTGGACTGACGAATTACAGGCGGACCTGACCCAGGCCTGTCAGACCATCGTGACCCATGAAGATGCCTTCATAGATCTGGCCTTTGAAA
>DRKK01000377.1 GCA_011051815.1 Sphingomonadales bacterium
CCCGGCCAATGGAGGCATGCATGATGGCTTTTGCCCGGCCCACCATCAGTTTTTTTAACAGCTTGCCGATGAAAATAATGGCAAAGAATATGACAAAAATACCGAACACAATCAGGATGACATGGGCACCCGGTTGTGAAATAAACTCGGCCAGATTCTTGAATTCCTCGATGACCGGCTTGGTCATGGGCTTGATGAAATTCAGCCCCTTGACGCTTAAATTCTCGCCGCCGACCAGATGGGCAGCAAAGAAGCCTGCGATCTTTTGTAAGGGGTGAAAAATAATTTCAATGGGCAGGAAGATGGCAACGGCCATCACATTGAAAAAATCATGAACCGTGGCGGCGGCAAAGGCCCGGCGGAATTCTTTTTTCTTGCCAATATGGCCCAGGCTGACAATGGTATTGGTGATGGTGGTGCCGATATTGGCCCCCATGACCATGGGGACGGCCATTTCAACGGGCAACCCCCCGGCGACCAATCCAACAATGATAGAGGTCACGGTGGAGGAAGATTGTATCATGGCGGTGGCAATCACCCCGACGATAAGCCCCATAAACGGGTTGGTGGCAAAGGCGAACAGCTCCATCGCCTGCCCCTTTGTCGCGCCCTTGAAGCCGCTTCCGATCATGCCGACGGCGGTAATCAGCATATAAATCAGGAACAGAACCAGCAGCCATTGTATAATACGCACAGCCGTATTGCTGTTTGTTGTCGAAGCTGAAATATTGGTCATTTTATCCTACCCGGAATCTTTTATTTTTTATCAGCCTGCATAATTTCATCATTGTCATGAAATTGCAACAAAACTATCACATTTAGATTCAGGCATTATTCGCCCTCCCGTGCCACAGCGCGCCAGCCTATATCCCGGCGACAGAAACCTTCCGGCCAGTCAATGCGGTCAACCGCTGAATAGGCCCGGTCCTTGGCCTCGGCGACCCCATTGCCCATGGCGGTCACATTCAAAACCCGGCCTCCAACGGCATAAATTTTGCCAGTATTTTTTTTGGTCCCCGCATGAAAAATCATTATATTTTCATCCTGAGCGGCTTGATCCAGATTCCGAATCTCTGTGTTTTTGTCATAGCTGCCGGGATAGCCCTTTGCCGCCATAACCACTGTCAGGGCGGCCTTGTCATGCCAGTCCATTTCGACTTTGTCCACCCCGCCCTTGGCACAGGCGATCAGGGCGGGCACGATGTCGGATTTCATGCGCATCATCAAAACCTGACATTCCGGGTCGCCAAAACGCACATTATATTCGATCAGCTCCGGTCCCTTGTCCGTAATCATCAGCCCGGCGAAAAATATACCCCTAAAAGGATGGCCATCGGCCTTCATCCCGCGCATGGTGGGCAGGATAATTTCTTCTATGGTACGTGCCGTCATCTCATCTGTCATGACCGGCGCCGGGCTATAGGCCCCCATGCCGCCCGTGTTGGGGCCGACATCGCCTTCGCCAACCTGTTTATGGTCTTGTGCCGTGGCAAGAGGCAGGATCGTCTCTCCGTCGCACAGGGCAAAGAAGCTGGCTTCCTCCCCGGTCAGGAATTCTTCAACCACCAATTCCGCGCCGGCGTCCCCGAACTGGCCGCCCAAAATACCCTCAATGGCGCTATGGGCCTCGACCATGGTTTCGGCAATGATCACGCCCTTGCCTGCGGCCAGGCCGTCAGCTTTGATAACAATGGGCGCGCCCATTTCACTGGCGAAATTCCGGGCCTTTGCGGCATCGCTAAAGCGGCCATAGGCGGCGGTGGGAATATTATATTTGGCGCAGAGGTCTTTGGTAAATCCCTTGGATCCTTCCAGCTGCGCGGCGGCGGCGGTGGGGCCAAAGGCGGTAATATTCTCGGCCTCAAGACGATCCACCAGCCCGTCCACCAGCGGGCCTTCGGGGCCAACCACCACAAGGCCGATAGCTTCCGTGATACAGAAATCAACCACCGCATCATGATCCGATGAATTAAGGCTGATACAGGTGGCCAGCTCCCCCATGCCCCCATTGCCCGGCGCAACAAAAATACGGTCCGCCAGCGGACTTTGGGCTATTTTCCAGACAAGCGCATGTTCCCGCCCACCGGCACCAATTACCAGAATATTCATCATTAAAAATCCTTTATCTATGCTTGGCTTCCTTGTAGCATAGGAACCTATGGAAACAAATAAAAACCACTTGGGTAATACGCCGGAATATAGCGTCACTGAACTGAGCATGGCCCTGAAACGTACGGTGGAGGACACATACGGTTATGTGCGCCTGCGCGGGGAGGTTTCTGGCCTGAAACGGGCGGCGTCCGGCCATGTCTATCTGACCCTGAAGGATGATAAGGCGGTGCTGGACGGCATCATGTGGAAGGGAGTCTCGGGCAGGCTCAGTTTTCAGCCAGAGGACGGGCTGGAGGTTATCTGCACTGGTAAGCTGACCACCTATCCGGGTCGGTCCAAATATCAGATCGTGATTGAGCGCATGGAGGTGGCCGGGGCCGGGGCGCTCATGGCCTTGCTGGAGGAACGCAAGAAAAAATTGGCCGCGGAGGGGCTGTTTGAGGCGCGCCGGAAAAAAGCCATTCCCTATCTGCCCCGGGTGATTGGCGTCATAACGTCACCCACAGGGGCAGTGATTCGGGACATATTGCATCGTCTGTCCGACCGTTTTCCGCGCCGGGTGCTGGTCTGGCCGGTATTGGTACAGGGGGACGGGGCCGCCGAACAGATCGCCGGGGCCATTCGGGGCTTTAATGCTATGGACGGTCGCGGCGAGCTGCCAAGGCCCGATCTGTTGATTGTGGCCCGGGGCGGCGGCAGTCTGGAAGACCTGTGGTCTTTTAATGAGGAAGCGGTCATCCGCGCCGTGGCCGACAGCGACATTCCGCTGATTTCCGCCGTCGGCCATGAAACGGACACCACTTTGATTGATTATGCCTCTGATCTGCGCGCGCCAACGCCTACGGCGGCGGCGGAACAGGCGGTGCCTGTGCGTGCCGACCTGATCTATACGGTGCAGGATTTGGACAGTCGCCTGAATCTGTCTTTGCGGCGTCTTTTGGCCGATAAGGCTCAACGGTTGGAGGGGCTGGGCCGGGGCCTGCCGAAACCATCGGATATTCTGGCGCTGAGCCGTCAACGGCTTGACGATGTATCAGAACGGCTGCCCCGGGCATTGACGTTACTGGCCGAACGGCGTCAGATGACGCTGGACGGGGTTAGCCGGATGTTGCGGCCTGATATATTGCTTCGGGATATTGCGCGGGGCCGGGAAAACAGCCACCAGATTTCGGCCCGTATGGACCGGGCTATGGGCCAGAATTTACGCCGCCAATCCGACAGGTTTCAGGCGGTCAGCCGCCTGTTTGATAGCCTGAA
>DRKK01000378.1 GCA_011051815.1 Sphingomonadales bacterium
ATCGTCATCCTTGAATGCACCGATCACTGCGGTATCGTCCGAGAGCGCAACGTCAAAGCCAAAGTAATCACCCTCTGCGCCATCAGCGGCAAGAAGCTTCGTCTCCCCAGCGAAAGATTCCGCCCAGGCCGACTGAACAAGTAATAACAGCACACCGACCAGAGCAATAATATAACAATTTTTAGCGGAATTCACTTTCCATTCCTCACAAGGGAGATTACCTCTCCCCTCAATCAGCCCCTTTGAAGCTCACCTTTTGTTGCGCGTTGCCTTTAGTGAAAATTCGGGTATGGATTTTTTCGTTCCATTCCAGATTGACCGTGTTTTTCTGATCATCAAACAAAGCCATGAACAGGCGGTTTATGATGGTAAACTCTTTCGGATTTTCCGGCAAGGGGGCTTCCTGATAGATATGAACGCTATCGGTTTTATATTCCATACCTACCCAAGTCAGGGGCAACCTGTTGCCCGCCCCGTCAAACAGGGCAAAACTGCCCTCGACAAATTCCTGTAATACAGGTTCAATTTCCTGATCAGACAGGCTGGAGCTATTGCCCAGTTTTGAGCGCAGGTAATCCTCCACATCATGGGTGAACAGGCGATGGACAACCTCTATGGTCTGCGTCTTGTCCCTGAGGTCAATCTGGGTAAAGGCGGCGTAGAAACGATGAGCATGGCTCACGGGAGCCAGCCACAGCGACAAAACAGCAAAGGCTATGAAGAACTTTGGAAATGGCCTCATTTCTTGGGTTTTTCTTGTTTCTTACTCGCCTTGTCACTGTCCAGTTTAACATCAAAGTCCTTCATCATATCACGCTTTTTCTTGCCCTTAATCAGGTCGAAACGAGATTTTTCGATACGGCGAGGGAAATGATTGTTATCCATATTGGTGTCCGCTGTTTCCCAATGAGGGTCCACCATAACGGACACAACCGTCTTGTCAGTGATCAACATCCGGGTGACTTTTTGTGCGTTCTTACGCCATATTTCTGCATTAAGGCGGATTTCCTCTTTGCTGCCATCCTGATATGTGATTTCGAGGAATATGGGCATCACTAGGCCGCCCTTATTGGTGAAATCCATCAGGTAGATATTGGACTTTTCGGACAGCAGGTCTTTTTCCCAATCCTCCAGCCCTTCGACCAGAGCGCTATAGTCATTGCGCTGTTTATTGGTCACAGTATATTTATCATGTTCGTTGTAAAAGTCGTTTAGTTCCGGGAAACGGTCAGTTCTTTTCTTGAGCTTTTCATCTGCGGCGCGGGCAGGAGCAAGGCCACGTTCTGTGGCTTTATCGCGTTTAAAGGCCTGTTCAACCTCCGGGTCCTTGGTATTCACGTTGAGCAGACGCACATTATCCAGCGAAATATCCACATGCTGGGTGGTATAGAACCAACCGCGCCAGAACCAGTCCAGGTCAACACCGCTGGCATCCTCCATGGTGCGGAAAAGGTCTGCCGGTGTGGGCCGTTTGAATTTCCAGCGCCGGGAATATTCCCGGAAGGCAAAATCAAACAGATCGCGGCCCATAATGCTCTCCCGCAATATGCGCAGGGCAATGGCGGGCTTACCATAAGCATTATTGCCAAATTGCAGCAAGGATTCGCTGTTGGTCATAATCGGCACCTGCTTGGTGCTTTTCATGTAATCAACAATCTGATAAGGCTCCGCACGGCGAGTAGGATAGTCCTTTTCCCATTCTTCCTCTGCCAGATTTTGCAGGAATGTATTCAGCCCCTCATCCATCCATGTCCATTGGCGCTCGTCAGAATTCACGATCATGGGGAAATAATTATGGCCGACCTCATGAATAATAACCGAAATCAGACCATATTTTGTCCGGCGGCTATAGGTTTTCTTGCCAGTTTTCTTATCCAGCGTAGGGCGCGGGCCATTGAAGCATATCATGGGATATTCCATTCCGCCCACCGGGCCATTGATGGACTGGGCCACAGGATAGGGGAAGACAAGGGAATATTTATTATAGACTTCCAGCGTATGAATGATGGCCTGGGTTGAATATTTCTCCCATATAGGATTGCCTTCTTCCGGATAAAAGGACATGGCCATCACGGTCTTGCCATTTTCCGGCTGATAATAGCCTTGGGCATCCCACAGGAATTTACGCGAGGAGGCAAAGGCAAAATCACGGACATTTTGTGCCTTGAACCGCCATGTCTTAGTGGTATCCGCCCGTAAGTCTAACTTTGCCGCGGCTTCTTCCGTCGTAATGATCATCACAGGCGCTTTGGCCGTTTTAGCTTTTTTCAGACGCTCCTGCTGAACTTTGGTCAGCACATCTTTCGGGTTTTGCAGCACGCCCGTCGCCGATACCACATGATCCGCCGGCACCGTAATGGCCACCTCATAATCACCAAATTCAAGGGTAAATTCACCGTTTCTCAAAAACTGCTTATTGGTCCAGCCATCATAGTCAGAATAGGCCGCCATGCGCGGAAACCATTGGGCAATCTCATAAATATAATTATCATCATCCTTGAAATATTCCTTACCGCCCCGGGCGCGGATGATCTTGGCATCCAGAATATTATACGACCATTCAATAGCAAAATTAAGCTGTTGCCCGGACCGAAGCGGTGATGGCAGATCGATACGCATCATGGTATTGTTAATCACATAGGGCAGGTCCGCGCCACCGCTGTCGGTAACCGCAGAGATTTTATAGCCCCCCTCATAGGTCTTTTCATACATCTTCTGACGCAACGTTGCATAGGGAGCTTTTGGTTTGCTAGACGCAAAATTTGATTTCTGTTCCCCGGAATCATGGGCAAAGCGGTTCTGGTCCAATTGCACCCACAGATAACGCAGCGTATCCGGGGAATTATTGTAATATTTAATCTTTGCCGCGCCGATGATACGCTGTTTTTTATCATCCAGCGTCACGTCAATTTTATAGTCCGCCTGCTGTTGCCAATATTTATGGCCCGGCGCACCGGACGCGGTACGATAGACATTGGGCGTTGGCAAAACCTCATCACTTAACTGACGGAATTTATCGTTCAATTGTTCGACTGTCTGGGCGAAGGAGGCCACGGACAATGATGTAAAAAATGCTACTATTATCCCGATATATAAGGATTTTCTCATTTTGCTATATCCCAAAAATTATTTTTATGTTGTAAAACAGACGAATATGTTATCGCCAATAGTCCCATTAATCAAGGACAACCAGATGATTTAGCGGTCCTTTGCCGCAGCCATATCCGGGGGCCTTCATAATGGCTTTTTGAACATAATCATGACCACGAAGTACCGCCCCGTTCACGTCCATCCCCTGCCCCATTCCCACTGCAATGGCCGTTGCCAATGTGCAACCGGTACCGTGTGTGTTGTCTGTGGCAATCTTCGGGCTTGAAAATTCACGAACCCCGTTCCCGGTCACCAGAACATCCGTCAGAATATCACCCGTCAGATGCCCGCCCTTGACCAAAACAGCCTTCGGCCCCATGGCGCGCAGCTTTTCCCCGACCCGTATCATATCCTCTATGGTGTCAATAGGATCACTACCGGTCAAAAATGCGACCTCCATAAGGTTTGGCGTAACCAAATC